>JBILYS010000217.1:0-4048 GCA_044377625.1 Crocinitomicaceae bacterium | reverse complement strand
TGTTGATATTCCTCGTGCAGTTTCGAACTTTCATTTTTTTGCAACTGGAATCATTCATTTTGCTTCTGAATCTCATTATATGGAAGGCGTTGGTGTAAATTATACCATTCGTAAACCAATAGGAATTGTAGGGTGTATTTCACCTTGGAACTTACCGTTGTATCTCTTTTCTTGGAAAATTGCTCCTGCTCTAGCAGCTGGAAATTGTGTAGTTGCAAAACCTTCAGAAATAACTCCTTATACGGCATATTTACTCGGTCAAGTTGCAAAAGATGCTGGAATGCCTGATGGTGTTTTAAATATATTACATGGTTTAGGCGGAAGTGTTGGGGATGCAATTGTTAAACACCCAAAAATAAAAGCTATTTCATTTACAGGTGGCACCAAAACAGGAGAATATATTGCTCGAACTGCTGCTCCAATGTTCAAAAAACTTTCCTTAGAATTAGGAGGGAAGAATCCAAATATCATTTTTGCGGATTGTGATTTTGACGATATGTTGAGCACAACTTTGCGTTCTTCTTTCGCAAATCAAGGTCAAATATGTCTGTGTGGTTCTCGGATTTTTGTTGAACGCGCAATCTATGATAAATTCAAAACCGCATTTGTAGATAAAGTGTCAAAAACAATTGTTTCTAATCCAGAAGACCCAAAAGCAAAATTAGGTGCTGTAGTTTCTCTTCCTCATATGGAAAAAGTTTTGTCCTTTGTTGAATTAGCGAAAACTGAAGGCGGTACTGTTCTAACTGGAGGCGAACGCGTTATTTTGGATGCGCCTTATGAAAATGGATATTATTTGCGACCAACTGTCATTGAAGGATTAGCCTACGATTGTCGAACAAACCAAGAAGAAATTTTTGGTCCGGTAGTAACAATTACACCTTTCGATACTGAAGAAGAAGTGCTAATGATGGCAAATTCAACCCAATATGGATTGGCTGCAACATTATGGACAAGCGATTTGAAACGAGCGCACCGCATGGCAGATAAAATTGATTCTGGAATTGTTTGGATTAACTCATGGTTGGTGAGAGATCTACGCACGCCTTTTGGAGGTGTAAAGGCTTCAGGAGTTGGACGAGAAGGAGGTTTAGAGGCCCTTCGTTTCTTTACTGAACCAAAGAATGTGTTTGTGAAGTATTGATTGATAAAATGAAATAATTGATTGAATAATTTTTTCTTTTTGGCTTTCACAAAAAGTTCAGTACTTTCCTTAACAAACAATGCCAAATGACCTTTCAATTAATTCTCTTGTTTTGCTCATTGCTGCCAGCATTGATTTTGTCCTTTATAAAACCTGCATTTTTTAGACAGTTATTTTTAGATATTAGGTTGATCCGAATTCTACATTATTTTATTCTGTTTTTATTCGGATTAGTTCTCTATTTAAATACTTTTTCTAAAATATCAGCAACAGAACCAATCGTATGGATGAAGGTTGCTTTATATTTTATTGTTTTGGTTTATGCAGCAGTATTTGCGATAGTTTCAAATAATATTGAAGATATTGAGATTGACAGAATTACGAATACCAATCGACCATTAATACAAAATACTGTTGATCCAAAATTATACATGCTCGTAGCTAGGCTGAGTCTTTTTGTTTCCTTAGCTGTTTCTATTTTAATTGGCATTGGTTTTTTTCTTGCTATTCTAGGAATCTCACTCATTTATTACTTATATTCTTGCAAGCCATTCAAACTAAAAAGATTTGTAATTCTCGCTAAATTTTTGATTGGACTAAATTCTTTAATATCTGCTCTCTGTGGATATTTTTTAGCAGCAGGTAGTATCAAAAACTTTCCACTGTTTTGGATTCTTTTCATTTTGATACCTGTTTCATTAATGGCAAATTTTGTTGATTTGAAAGATACAGAAGGAGATAAAAAAGCCGGAATAAAAACACTCCCTGTTATTTTTGGTGAATTAAAAACGAAATATTTTATCGCATTATTTATTTTCGTTGCTTATATATCTGTAATTTTTTATTTCAAATCATTTTGGATAAGTCTAGTCGTTTCCATAACTTGTACGCAACATATTTATTTGCTTTTCAGAAAACCATATAAAGAAAAACCACTTTTCATGTTGCACAATTGTCTTTTTATTGGGTTGATACTGTTACTATTAATGAGAGAATATTTGTGAAATGGTAATTTTTAATAAATCAGTTCTATTCATTGTTGTTTTGACTATGATAATGTTTGAATCGAATGGACAAATTACTTCGAATCAACTTGAAAATAGTGTGAAGCAAGCAGGGAATTTTCTTCGCAGACAACAATTACCGAATGGGTCATTTCAAGATTCAACAAAAGCACTATTTGCTATTTGGGAAACAATATTGGTGACCGATGCATTGTTGGATTATTATCCAGAAAAAGACACCTCAATTTCAAAAGCATTAGATTGGTTAAGTTCCAATGAGAATGACCAGCATTTAATCTGTCACAATGTTGAATGTGCTAAAAACTATTGCACAGAAACGTCGGCTTTGTATTTGCGTTTATTAAATAGGTTCGAGAAACATGAGTCACTAACCAGTCAATTACTTCAAATTAATAATTTGCAAGAAAAAGATGGCTCTTGGAAAGTAGGAAATCCAGATGTGTTAAGCAATCAATACTTTCCTTCAGTTACTGCTTTTGTTATTAACCTTTTTGATATAGTTAATTTTGAAAGTCAAAATTTAAATTTGGCCTATACATCTATTCTTAAAAATCAGTTAGAAGATGGCTCATGGGGGCAAAGTTGGGAATATTATAACTGTCCGGGTTATGCTTTATGGCAATGTATGCCTGCTTTAAAGAATAATGCAGATTTAGATTCTTCCTTTCAAAGAGGGAAAAAATTCATTCTTTCTCACCAACTCGAAGATGGAAGTTGGTATTATGTTGATCCAACAATTGAAAATCATGTTTCATCAGAATTACAAACTGCTTTAATGTTAACTTGCCTTGTAAAAGAAAGCGATGTAGCTTCTAAAATTGCGGTTGAAAAAGGTATAAAATTTCTTTTAAAGAATCAAAAAGAAACTGGAATGTGGGATGGAGGTTTTTTTCCTATTCCAACAAATAGGTATAAAAAAAGGGAATATTTATTTGCTACTTCGTTGATCTTTAAATTACTTATTACATACCAAAAAGTTGTTTCAAATGAATAAGTTGCTTTTTTCATTAATCTTGATAATTCTTATTTTTGGTTGTTCCTTGAATAAATTAAATTCTAAAGAAGAATTTCTTTCTTTGAGTGAGGATGGTGAAAAAGTTTACATTATTTCTAGTTATCCAAAAAATAATAGTGTTGATGGTATTTATTTGTCAGCGCTTATTGTTGCAAATGTCATTAAAGAAAATGATCAAGTAGCTGCATTTATAAACGAAATTCAAAGTGGTAGTGTAAAACCAGTAAGTGGACAATACTTTAATGATTCAACGCTGAAATTAAAACAATCTACCTTTCCAATTTTGATTAAATCAGCTAATCAAGATTCAATTCAATCAACTTTTAATTTGTCAATTGAACGAGATGAGATTAGTTTTGAATCATTTGATAAATGGACACATTCAACCAATGAATTCACAATATGTTATCCGAAGTCTAAATCATTTAAAACAGATTCAATTGGTACAAATTATGGTATTCATCGAATTGAACCTATGCTAGCCATTATTGAAACAATTAATAAAGAAAAAGTGAGGCAAGAATCGTATCTCTCAATTCACACAATCGAAAACATACAGGAATTATTTAGATCAACATCGGAATTCTATTGGGTGGATTTTCAATTTCACGACCTAGGCCAATATTCATTGTTCCTTGAAGTGAAAAAGGATAAAGCCGTTATTGTTGGATATAATTCTTACATTGATTCTAATGAATCACTTGATGAAATTATTCAAACACAATTAAATCAAAATGAATTTTTTCTTCAAATAAGATTTAAAAATTCTGAAAATGATTTTCAAATTCGTTCACTAAACATTTCTCTTGAAAATCAAAAAAAGGACACTAAATTTTCTGTCGAGCCCGTTAAAATAGTGCGTAA
>JBILYS010000216.1:0-4065 GCA_044377625.1 Crocinitomicaceae bacterium | reverse complement strand
GTTGATGTTTTTGCGCCTCGATTTGAAATATACAACAGTGTTCCACAAAGTGAATACAAAAAATTGCAAGGAACATCAATGGCGGCGCCAATGGTTGCTGGAGTTGCTGCAATGTTACAAAGTTATTTCCCAACATTATCGATGAATGAGATTAAAGATATCATGCTTAAATCTGCAAAATCATATAAAGGAACAAAACAAATGAAGCCAGGGTCTGAGGATCTAGTTGATTTTGGAACATTATCTACAACTGGAGCTGTAATCAATGTAAAAAACGCAGTTAAAATGTGTTTAGCTTTGGAGAAAACGAAAGCTGTAAAATAATACGATTAAACCTTAACTTGAAGGCTATCCATTTTGGGTAGCCTTTTTAATTTAAATGAGAATGAAAAAAATCAATTTAGTAATCGTCCTTTTATTATTCATTTTTTCTAATCTATTTGGGCAATCCGAGTTGGATAAATTCATAGACAATTGGCATTTATCTGCTTCCAATGCAAATTATGAAACCTATTTTGGTGCGATGGATGAATCGTTTATATTTCTGGGAACTGCACCAGGAGAACGTTGGACAAAAGACCAATTTTCAACCTTTTCAAAACCGTATTTTGACAAAGGAAAAGCATGGGATTTCAAAGCAAGTAATCGCCATTGGAATTATTCAAAAAATGGTAAAATGGTTTGGTTTGATGAAGATCTTGAAACGTGGATGCGCGGATGCAGAGGAAGTGGTATTCTTGTAAAGAAAAAAGGGGAGTGGAAACTCGTTTACTATAACCTAACAGTGCTCGTCGAAAATGAGAAAATGAAAGAATTCATCGAGTTGCGTGACAAATAAGAGGTTCTTAATTACAAATTGCGAATTACAAATCTTTTGAACTTGTAATTCGCAACTAATAACTTGTAATTATTTAAGAGTTTCCTTTCGCGTGATCTGCAAGAAATTGTTGTAAACCTAAATCTGTTAATGGATGTTTTGCTAATGCTTTAATAGCACTCAATGGTCCAGTCATAACATCAGATCCAATTTCAGCACAATTAATAATGTGCATTGGATGACGAATTGAAGCTGCTAAAATTTGAGTATTAAAAGCGTAATTATCATATATCAATCTGATTTGAGCGATTAAATCCAAACCATTTGTAGAAATATCGTCCAAACGTCCTAAAAATGGAGAGATATAAGTTGCTCCTGCTTTTGCCGCTAATAATGCTTGTCCTGCAGAAAAAACCAATGTGCAATTTGTTTCTATTCCTTTTTCAGAGAAATATTTAATGGCTTTAATTCCTTCTGGAATCATTGGGATTTTTACAACGATGTTTTTATGTAAAGAAGCTAAATGTTCTCCTTCTAATACCATTCCTGCATAATCAGTAGAAATTACTTCAGCGCTAACTGGTCCATCAACAATATTGCAAATAGCAACATAATGATCTAAAATATTTTGCTTTCCAGTAATACCTTCTTTTGCCATCAACGATGGATTTGTGGTAACACCATCTAATATTCCAAGGTCATTTGCTTCTTGGATTTCTTTTAAATTCGCTGTATCAATGAAGAATTTCATAAACTTTTTTTGACAAAAATAAGGGAATGAAACGGTTTAGAAGAAGTTGAATGGGATAGAGTTTTAACGAATTATCCACAATTGCGTGAAATGTTAGAATATTTTTTTTGTACAATCCTTTCAAAAAAAATAAAAAAAAAGAGGGGTAAGCTACTTATATCGCACCGCTACAACCTCTTACCTTTGCTACGTTCCCGTCCTGGAGGAGTCAGAGGGAGCTGGTCGTACAAGACTTACCCCAGCTGCAAAGGTAATGAGAATTCTGAATTTGGTGAGTACTTTCAAAGAAAAATAAACTTTTAAGCATAAAAAAAACGACCCAGAATTGTGAATCGTTTTTATCTATATTGTTAATGCTTTGACTTATAAGTGCATAAAATCCTTTTTTGCTAACAATTCGTCCTCAGATTCTCTGTAATCCGGATCATCAATACAACAATCAACGGGACAAACAGCAGCACATTGAGGTTCATCATGAAAACCTACACATTCCGTACATTTGTCGTGAGCGATGAAATAAACGTCCATGTGCAAAGGTTCAAAACTTTTGTCAGCTTCTATTTCGTCGCCATTCAAAGTTGTTATCATTCCTTTTAATGTTGTTCCATCTGAATATTTCCATTCTGCACCACCTTCATATATAGCATTGTTAGGGCATTCTGGTTCGCAGGCCCCACAATTTATACATTCATCTGTTATTATAATTGCCATTATTCTTTCTTTTAAAGTGCAAATATAACAACGCTAAACGGATTATTTTGTTCATTTTTTATAAAATTTAGTTGTAAAACCCACTTTATCGAATGATTGAAAGTAATTTTGCAATGTGAAGAGAGAAGAATTAATTACAGGGTTTACACAATTAGGCAGACTAATGGTGTCAATTGGGAACGAAGAAAAATGGACTGGATTTACTTCCGGTGTGACAGTGGAGGAATACGAAACACTGATTTTACTCGTTAAAAAGCAATTTCATTTAAACGGTTGGTTCACAAATGAGAATGTAAATAGCGCTTTGAAAGCTTTAGGAAACCAATTAACGGAAGAACAATTATCAACTTGGTTAGAAAAATATTCATTTACTGCTCATCCAAAGAATGTTGCAATAATAATGGCTGGAAATATTCCTTTGGTCGGATTTCATGATTTTCTCTGTGTCTTAATGTCTGGAAATACAGCTATTTGTAAATTGAGTTCTGATGACAAAACCTTATTGCCTGCTTTAGGTTCCATTCTTATTCAATTCTTACCCGAATTAAAAGATAGAATCGTTTTTACAACAGGTAGAATTGCACAAATGGATGCTGTTATAGCAACTGGAAGTAATAATACCTTACTTTATTTTGAACAATATTTCGGGAAATACCCGCATATTTTCAGGAAAAACAGAACTTCTTTGGCTGTAATTTCTGGGAACGAAACAATCGAAGATTTTGATGCACTTGGACATGATATTTTTGATTATTTTGGTTTGGGCTGTAGAAATGTCTCGCATTTACTTTTTCCGAAAGATTTCAATTTAAATCGCTTTTTTGAAGGAATCATCAATCATTCTGAAGTTGCTAATCATAATAAATACGCGAATAATTACGATTACAATAAAGCTATCTACTTGATGAATAATATTCCAATGCTGGATAATAATTTTGTACTTCTAATGGAATCTAAAGAATTATTTAGCCCTTTATCAATAATACATTACCAATATTATTCAACCCAAGAAGAATTAAACATGTATCTCGAATTACAAAAGGATAATCTTCAAGCAATTGTTGGTGCGAATTATATTCCTTTTGGTCAAGCACAATGCCCTGGTTTGAACGATTATGCTGATGGAGTTGATACAATGGCTTTTCTGAATAATATATAATTACTTTTTAGACCTTAAATGGATATGTCTCAATCACTTCCGAACCAGCTTTAAGTTTAAGTGTGTATTTTCCTGAATTCCAATTTTTTACACCTATATTAAATGTATAATCGGATGTTCCTTTTGGAATTTCAAATGCTTGATTTGATTTAAATTTCAGTTTTCCATTTTCATCATAAACTTCCTGGTGAATCCATTTTGAATCTGGAACATCAAAACTCACAAATCCTTTTAGTTGAATGGGCTTTTGATCAATAAATCCAAGATTGTTAACTGTTGTTGCCATGTCCATGGAATAATTCACTTCTTCTTGGCCTGTTAATTTGCATAAAAATGACCGAATTTCTCTCAAACTTTTTGCATCGATTGAAATGTTAGAAACAGGTGAATTATCGCTGATTGCCCAAACTATGTCTTGTTGAGAAGAGGGTAGAGATTTGTTCTTTAAGAAAACAAATAAGGAATCAAACTTGGGGTTTTTATTTGTTCCCATTGTAAAATAACCTCCTTCTGAAGGACATTGATCTGAATGTTCACTGCAATACGCATTTACACTTTCTGTTTTATTACTAGACGGAGCAAGTGAAATCATTTGCTGTTCGACTGTAATTAATGTTTGCTCTCCCG
>JBILYS010000215.1:0-4071 GCA_044377625.1 Crocinitomicaceae bacterium | reverse complement strand
TGATTTCGCCTTTTCTTCGGTCAACAGTTTTTTTAGATCTTTTAGTTCTACCCTATTTTCAAGTGCTTCGATTCTCGAATTAATTTCACTTATGACAATTTCACCTTGTCTGAAAAAACCTGTTTCATCCAAGATATCAAATACGGGAGGCACAAAATTGCGTAAGTGATTGACACCAGCCAATTTTCCTGAAAAAGCCGAAAGATAACCAATCACACCTTCCCTATTTTGCACGACCAACACACCAAACATTTTACCAATTACAAGTCCAACTTGATCTTTATTCAATCCAAAATTATGTTCCCATTCAATTTGATTATTAAGTGATTCCTGTAGTTCTTTAGCAGCCAAAACACATAAAGGATCTGGGGTGTAATAAAATGGGAAATTGAACTTGACAGGAAGTTGAAATGAATCAATTGATTCTTTAAATTGAGTAAAACAGTTTTGATTCAAAGGGAAAACGTCAAAATGTATTCAACAAAAATAGCAATGATTCAACGATAGTGACATTTCATTCCATAGAATTATAGTAAATTTATTTCCTATGATAACGTATATTTCAATTTTAAGAGGAATTAATGTTGGCGGACACCGTTCAATAAAAATGGCTGAACTAAAAATCCTTCTTTCCAATTTGGGATTTAGTAACGCTCAAACATACATACAAAGCGGAAACATCGTATTTCAATTTGCCGAAACGAATGAAAAAGTGCTTGAAGAAATGATTTCAAATGCAATAAATAAACAATTCAATTTCGATGTCCCAACCATGGTCAAAGGTGTTACAGAAATGAAAAAGATTGTGTCTAAAAATCCCTATTTGAAAGATGAATCAAAGGACATTTCTCATTTGCATGTCACTTTTCTAAATGATATTCCGGCTCAAGAAATACTCAATACACTCGCAAGTGGTGATTATAAATCTGATGAATATACATTGGTTGGTAAAACTATCTATGTCTATTGCCCGGATGGCTATGGAAACACTAAACTCACGAATACTTTTTTCGAAAACAAATTGAAAGTTGCAGCAACGACAAGAAATTGGAAAACAACGAATGAATTAATTGCGATGGCGGAGAAAATTGAAATTAGTTGTTAGTTGCGAATTACAAATTACTAGTTTTTGAACCAAAATGATTTGTTGTATTTTCACGATACCAGCGGATTTCTAATTAACTCGCAACTTGTAACTATCAACTTGTAATTAGCAACTTCAGTTTTAAACTCTCTGTAATTTTTATTTATATTTGACTACAGTATTAACAATGAACTTTAAAACCATTAAAATTATCTGTTTGCTTTTCTGCTTGACTACATTTTATGTGGCAAATTCGCAATCAAAATTTACAGATAATTTATCATTGCGGCTAGATGCGCATTATGGCTTTATATTACCAGAATACAGTAATTTCAATCTTCTCATCAATAAACCATCATCGGGTTTTGAATTTAGTATAGAAAAGAAAACTATTGGTAAAACATTTTGGGAACAGGTTTATAAATATCCAGAATTTGGGCTTTCATTTTTCTTCATTACATTAGGAAATAAAGATGTTTTAGGAAATGAATTGGCCTTATATCCTTATGTTAAAACCTTTTTAATTCGCAAGAAACGTTTTCAACTCACCAATCAATTTGGTTTAGGTGTTGGCTATCTTACCAAAAAATTTAATTTACAAACAAACTACCAAGAAATAGCGATTGGTTCGCATTTGAATGTTCATTTCAATTATAAATTGGGGGCTCAATTCAAAGTTTCAAATCAGTTTACCTTGAATGCTGGCATCTCCTTTAGCCATTGTTCTAATGCTAATATGTCAGAGCCTAATTTGGGTATCAATCTAGTGACTGGTTTTGCTGGTTTGAATTACGCGTTGAGTGAACCAAATAAATTCTCAACAAATGAAATTCCTCAACATCAACCAAAACATGAATTTGCGCTAATATACGCCGCGGGAGGAAAACATACACGTGCACTCCAATCAACTGTTTATTTCACTTCTTCCCTATCAGCCGAATATAAATTTCACTGGAAACGTAAATTTCATTTTGGTGGAGGTTTAGATTTGTTTTATGATTCATCCACAAAAGTAGAAATGGGTCCCGATAACCCTGATTATAAATCTATTTATGACTTTAGGACAGGCTTTCATCTTTCACAAGAGTTTGTATACGATCGGTTTAGCTTCATTTTACAAGAAGGAATTTATGTCGGTTTGGTTGATCAAGTAGATAAAAGTGTGATGTACAATCGTGCCATTTTACGTTGGAAATTCAGTGATCGCTTTTTAATCAGCGTGTCAATGAAATCCCATTTGCACATTTTGGATTACCCTGAATTGGGATTTGGATATTATTTTATCAAAAAGAAATGAAACTAGTTGTCTATATCGCTCTGTTAATAGCATTTATTGGAATTAATTCTTGTGAAAAATCAATGGATTCTGCTATCATTGAAAAATCGCTGGAAGAATTTGATACTGTGACATTCAACAGTTCCTTTGAAGTATTTCTAATTCAAGGAACCGAGAATATAATTAAAATTGAAGGAGCCGAACGAATCATTGACAATATTCATTTCACAATTAAAAACAACACGTTAACTCTGGAAAATTCATTCAAACATGGTTGGCTTCATCCATCAAAAAACAAAGTCAAGGTTTATTTAACTGTTAACCAATTAAGCCGAATCAATGCCAATGAAACGTGCAATATAAAAAGCGTCAATACGCTTATTGGAACTGAAATTGGTTTAGTATTTACAAGTAAACTGAATGAAGCGACACTAGATTTAAATTGTAATACGTTCTATTACTGGAACAATTTTCCATGTGGAGGAAAAGTAACTTTATCTGGAACCACGAACGAATTAAAAATTTGGAATGTTGCTTTAATGGCAGTCGATGCTCAAGATCTTGTTTCAAACTATGTATTAGTAAACAATGCATCAAAAGGTGATTGTAAATTTACTTGTCTTCAAACGTTAGATTATTCCATTTCAGGTGAAGGAAATATTTATGTTAGTGGTAATCCATCTACCATCATTAAAACAGCAGAAAGTTCAACAGGAAAACTAATCTTACAATAAAATGATTAGCAAAGCAGCAACTATTGAAGAATATATGAATCAACTTCCTGATGATAGAAAAGAAGCGATGGCCAAGTTGAGAAACGTAATTAAAGACAATTTACCAACTGGTTTTCACGAAGAAATGAGTTATGGAATGATTGGTTATGTTGTGCCTTTTTCAATTTATCCAAGTGGCTATCATTGCAACACAAAATTACCGTTGCCTTTTATGAACATTGCTTCACAGAAAAATTTCATTGCGATTTATCACATGGGTTTATATGCCGACCCAATTTTGAATAGTTGGTTTTTGGAAGAGTATCCAAAATACAGTTCTAAAAAATTAAACATGGGAAAAAGTTGTTTGCGCTTCAAAAAAGGGGAAGATATTCCGTTTGAATTGATTGGAATGTTGGTTCAAAAAATGTCTCCTTCAGATTGGATAGCCATGTATGAGAAACTTTATAAGAAGTGAGAATCTACCGAATCTATTTTTTTACCACATAGGCACATAGTGGACATAGAAAATATAAAGTCGCTCATATAAATTTCTCAAGCTTTGTTTTATCTCATTTAATAAATTGAAACCTATGTGTTCTATGTTCCTATGTGTTTAAACTTTAAGCAAACTCATTTTTGTTAAAACCTAATTATCGACAACGTTACATTAACTTCAATCTATGTTTTCTATGTGCCTATGTGGTTCAATTTAAGCTAACGCTTTTTTCGTCAAGCCTTTCCAAACTAAAAATACACCTACTAAAACAAGCGGTAAACTAAGAATCTGTCCAGTATTAATTGGTAAATTGAAATCACGAGCTGTTTGACCCAACTTTAAGAATTCAATAAAAAAGCGAGAACCAAAGATAAAAATCAGAAAAGTTCCAAAAACAACACCTGGCTTGTTCCAAAGGTCTTTTTTCCAATACATAAACATTAATATTCCAAAAGCGATTAAATAACAAATTGCTTCATATAACTGAGTTGGATGTCTT
>JBILYS010000214.1:0-4079 GCA_044377625.1 Crocinitomicaceae bacterium | reverse complement strand
CAAATTAAAATTTGCTAGAGCTATGCAGTCCCTACGGGACATTTGTTGTATAATGAAATCATTTATTTCACAATTGTTCCTTTTGGAGAATCATTAGGGTTGAATTATTTGGGTTTCCTTTTGGATGTCTGTCCCGTTTTGGTTTTTTTTGGACGATGAATTAATTGTTTTATTACGCATGAATGTCCCGTTTTGGTTTTTTTTGGACGATGAATTAATTGTTTTATTACGCATGAATGTCCCGTTTTGGTTTTTTTTGGACGAGGAATTAATTTGGGCATTCTATTTATGAATGTCCCGTAGGGACTGTATAGCTCTAGCAAATGGTTTTCCATTTGCGATAGTGTCCCTTAGGGACTGTGCAACATGTAATTAATTGAAATTTGCAATAGACCAACCAAATTGTATTACAAAACGTCATCAAGAAAAAGAGGCATATGATTTTTTTCGTGGGGTTGGTAATGGTGATGATTATCGGAAATTGGATTTTTGGAAATGGAATGAATCCTTAATAATCATCACAAATATAAGTTAGTCCAACATCGAATGGATTTAATGCCGATGCAGTGTGAAAATAGTTCAAGTTTTCTGAACTATATTGAACATGCAATCGGTATTAAAATCGAATGATTTCAATTTTTTCGTTTTTGCGCAAGAATAAATTCAAGATAGTTCTTGCGTCACGGTCTTCAGTGGATTCCTCGATATACCGTTTCCATTTGAAAATTGGTTGATTCTGAAAGTTGAAATGAGCAAATCCAAATCCTATAATTGCTCCTCGTTCAATTAAAACAAGGCTCTTTTCGCTTTTGTGACGCCCTTTGTCTACAATATAAAAGCTGTCACCATTAAAACTTAAATCATTCAGCAGGCGCTCTACTTTTGCATTATAATCAATCGCTGATTCTTCTTGTACACAAGCACCTTTGCATTTTTTGATTGAATGATGAAAACAAGCTGCTTTTGTTGGGTATAATTCACACAATTTCTGGCATAAATTATATTCCTCTACCATCTTTTCCAAATGTGCAACACCCTCCTTCTTGGATGAAAAACTTATGAAAGGCATTTCTGTTCGTTTTGAGGTTAAACCAAGATGCAAGCGCAAATAACCATTGTCATCCAAATAATCGAACAATCCATAAGGAAAACGACTCTTTTTTAATTGATGGTTATAAACTGGCGTATGGTGTTTTATTAATTGCGATTCCTTGAGTAAGGCAATTAATTCGGAACCTGTTAAATCGTATTCAATGCGCATAATTTCACCACGCATTTGAATGCCTTTTTTTGTTTTGGTATTGCGTAAATGTTGGTCGACACGGTTTTTTATTTGCTTGCTCTTCCCAATATAAATCAATTGATTGAATTCATTGTAAAATTGATAAACACCAGTTTTACTTGGGATTTCATCCAACACTTCCAAATCTAAATTCGGGTGCAAAATCTTTGGATTTACTTCCTGTTGAATAAAGGTTTGCAGATTCGCAGCGTCTTTCTCGATCAGCATTGTGAATAAATGAGCCGTTGCCAACGCATCACCTCCAGCTCGGTGTCTGCCGATAATTTCTATTCCCAGACTGCGTGATAATTTTCCTAGACTATATGAATCTAATCCTGGAAGAACATAACGAGAAGCTCGAACTGTACACAAATGAGGACGACGAAAATCAAATCCTAACGATTTAAATTCATGTCGCAAAATACCGTAATCAAAGCCAACATTGTGGGCAACAAAAATACATCCTTCCGTAAATTCAATAATTTGCTTGGCAATTTCGTAGAATTTAGGTTGATTTTCAACCATTCGATCACTGATTCCAGTTAAGCGTACAATGAACTCAGGGATTTTCATTTCAGGATCTACCAAACTTGAAAATTCGTCAATAATAGAAACACCGTTATGCTTATAAATAGCAATCTCGGTAATTTTGGAGGCTTTTGGACTTCCTCCAGTTGTTTCTATGTCGACAATAACGTAATCCATATTCGAGTTCTAATTTACGAATATTTCAATGTGTTGTAAACGTTTTAAAGCTTTCTTTTGAATATTGGAGAGAATCTTCTACCTTGGCATGGTCTTAGCAAACCGACCGAAAAAAAATAAACCTATGAAAAAAATAACTACGCTTTTATTCTTACTGATTGGCCTTGTGTCTTTCTCTCAAAGTAATTTAACCATTTTTAATAATGGTGGACAACAATTTTATGTTATCCTGAATGGTATCAAACAAAATTCGGTGCCCATGACAAACGTGTCTGTTGGTGGAATTAAAAATGGTTCTTATTCGGTAAAAATGATCTTTGCAGATGGAAAAACAGCTGATATTGATAAAAACTTCTTTATAGATGCTCCTTCAGATATTACAACACGTGTTATTTTCAAAAAAGGAATTGGTAAATTACAATTGATTGGAATGGAGCCGACTTCTGGAGTAAATACGACACAAGGAGTGATTATTTACCGCCCAGATAATTCAGCAGTATACAGTGACGCTGTTACAACACAAACAGTTACAACGCAACAAACTACGACTACAACTAATTCTGGAAGTACAAACGGCTCAAATGGGAATGATGTGACGATTAACCAAAGTGGAAATACGCAATCTGGAACTTCTCAAAACGGTTCTGTCAATATGAGTGGCACAACAAATACAACTAATACGAATGCCAATACAAATGGACAAACGGTGAATCAAACTATTACAGTTACAGATCCAAATAATCCAAATGGAAACGTTGGAATGAATGTTTCAATCAACGTTTCTGATCCTCAAATGGGTGGAGAAAATGTAAACATGTCTGTCAATATGAATGGAATGGGTACAGGATCTCAAACGAATACAACCAATACGAGTAATCAATCAAACCAAGGAAACACGCAGTATTCACAAAATACGACTGTGACAACTACTACTACCACAACAACGTCAGGAACTCAAACAAATACAAATAATACTGCTGTCAATACAAACAACACGAATGTGAATACTTCTACTAACGCGAATCATCCGGTTGTAACGTGCAAAAACATCATGAATGATGAAAATACATTTATTACAGAAATGAATTCCATCATGATGGACGATGAGAAAACGGAATTTATTTTATCTCAATTGACTAATTTTTGTTTAACGGCAAGTCAAGCATATAAAATTACCGAAGTTTTGAAGTTTGAAGATGACCGATTGATTGTTGCAAAATTTTTGTACGATAGAATGATCGACAAAGACAAGTCAAATTCGTTATTGCCATTGTTTAAATTTGACGATTCAAAAATGGAGTACGCAGCTTATTCGAGAAAATAAATTGCCAAATCCTGAATTCCAAATTCCGAATTGAAAAAAAAGGTGGCTCATGTTAAATGAGCCACCTTTTTTTTTAGTCATGATGGTTGTATTCTCCATCGTTGTTGAGCATACCATGTTCTTCGTAATATTCATCGATGATTTCTTCGTTGAATTCGTCCGAACCTAGACGGATAATTTGTCTGTTGATTTTAACCGATTTCCCTTCTGGAATTTCAATGATGATATACACTTCCTGATCTCTCAATTTATCGCTTTTTGGAAAAGAGTAATGTGCGTTAACATTCAAAACGGCGCTGTCTAATGATACAGAATGTTTGATGTTTTTTGCTTTAGCAACAGCCGATCTATTTGTATGAGCATGTGCGCTCAAGTTTTGACGAATGTGAAACATACTATCTTCCGATAAACGGTATTCAAAATGAATTCCACCTTCTTCAATGTTTTCGCCTTTGATGGTAATGAAATTGAAATCATCGTCCGTTTTTACTTCAAAACTTCCCGCTTTTCTATTGTTTGAATGATGCGATTGAATCACCAATTGTTCACATTGCACGCTTCCAACTAAACGTTCTATTTCACCTTCGTTTGTCATTTCTCGACCCGTTTTAAGTCCAATAAAAACGCAAATAATTGTTCCAATGAATCCCGATAAAAACAACAAGCCTAAAGCACGTTTCGACCATTTGTTGTGAATCTTGAATACCAGTTTAATTCCCAAAAGTAAGATGAAAAAGATGGCAGAGAAGCCAGCTACAAAACCACCAA
>JBILYS010000407.1:0-11582 GCA_044377625.1 Crocinitomicaceae bacterium | reverse complement strand
CAAAAAATTGCTAATTGCAAGTTCAAAAAGTTGCTAGTTGCTAGTTACAAGTTGAGTTGGAATTCAACATATCGTATTGGTTCAAAAACTAGCAATTTGTAACTTGCAACTGATAACTATTAACCAACCAACAACGTTCGCATATTCACTTTCTCATCAATAATTCTATACAAATCTGAAATTGCAACTCGATCTTGTAACATGGTGTCACGATCACGGATTGTAACCGTATTGTCTTCCATCGTTTGATGATCAATCATAACGCAATATGGCGTTCCAATTGCATCTTGACGACGGTATCTTTTTCCTGGTGAATCTTTTTCGTCGTATTGACAATTGTAATCGTATTTCAATAGGTTTAAAACTTCCTCTGCCTTTTCAGGTAAACCATCTTTTTTGGTCAATGGCATCACGGCAACTTTATAAGGAGCTAAAGCTGGTGGCAAACTCAAAACGGAACGTTCAGAACCATCTTCCAAGGTTTCATTTTTATGAGAAGCACTCAATATTGATAAAAACATTCTGTCTAATCCAACTGATGTTTCAACAACATAAGGAACATAATTTTGATTCAATTCAGGGTCAAAATACTGTAATTTTTTGCCTGAAAACTGTTCGTGTTGCTTTAAATCGAAATCTGTTCTCGAGTGAATTCCTTCCAATTCTTTGAATCCCATTGGGAAGTTGAATTCAATATCAGCAGCAGCATTTGCGTAATGAGCTAATTTTATATGGTCATGAAAACGGTAATTCGTATCTCCTAATCCTAACGCTTTGTGCCATTTGATTCGAGCTTCTTTCCAGTATTCATACCATTTCATTTCTTCACCTGGTCGAACAAAAAATTGCATTTCCATTTGTTCAAATTCACGCATTCTGAAGATAAACTGACGCGCAACGATTTCATTTCTAAACGCTTTTCCAATCTGTGCAATTCCAAAAGGAATCTTCATACGTCCTGATTTTTGAACGTTTAAGAAATTGACGAAAATACCTTGAGCCGTCTCTGGTCGCAAATAAATCGTTGATGCATCGCCTGCCACAGAACCTAATTCAGTTGAAAACATTAAATTGAATTGACGCACTTCTGTCCAATTTCTAGAACCAGATATAGGACAAACAATTTCTAAATCAACAATTAGATTATAAAGTCCTTCCAAATCATTGTTTCCCAAGGTATCGCGCATGCGGTCCTCAATCTCATTGATTTTCTCTTTATTTCGCAATACATTCGGATTCGTTGCACGAAATTCTGTTTCATTGAAATCGTCACCAAAACGTTTTACTCCTTTCTCAACTTCTTTGTCAATCTTTTGACGAATTTTTTCAATATGATCTTCCAATAAAACATCCGCACGGTAACGCTTTTTAGAATCTTTATTATCAATCAAAGGATCGTTAAATGCATCTACGTGTCCTGATGCTTTCCAAATTGTTGGATGCATGAAAATTGCAGAATCAATTCCAACAATATTATCATTCATTTGCACCATTGATTTCCACCAATATGCTTTTATGTTATTTTTTAATTCAGAACCTAGTTGCCCATAATCATATGTTGCAGCTAATCCGTCATATATTTCTGAAGAAGGGAATACAAATCCGTATTCTTTCGCGTGGGAGATAACTTCCTTTAATTTGTCCTCTTTAATTTCCATGAGGCAAAGGTAATTACAAGTTGCGAAAGTTGCTAATTCAAATAGTTACAAGTTGAAAAAAGTCGCGAGTTGCTAATTACAAGTTAAAAAAGTTGCTAGTTGCTAATTGCAAGTTGGCTGGGAATACAACAAATCGTATTGGTTCAAAAACTAGCAACTTGTAACTCGCAACTATTAACTTGTATTGGTTCAAAAACTATCTATTTGTAATTTTCAATTCATATTTATTCGTAACTTAAATGGAAAACGAAAATATTATATGAGAAAAAGTATCATCCAAGGCAAATCTTTTGATTTTTCAATTCAAATTGTACAAACCTATAAATTTATGGTCAATGAAAAAAGAGAATATGTTCTTTCCAAACAACTATTGCGTTCAGGAACTTCGATTGGAGCAAACGTATCAGAAGCTGCTCATGCACAATCAAACAAAGATTTTATTCACAAATTATCAATATCTCGAAAAGAGGCAAACGAAACGTTGTATTGGTTAAATCTTATGACTCAAACGGATTATTTGTCGGTGGATTTATCGAAACCTTTAATAACAGATTGTGAAGAGTTATTGCGTATCTTAACAGCAATAATTAAAACGACTCAAGCTAAACTTTAATTAGGGACAAGTTGAAAAAAATTGCGAGTTGCTAATTACAAGTTAAAAAAGTTGCTAGTTGCTAATTGCAAGTTGGCTGGGAATACAACAAATCGTATTGGTTCAAAAACTAGCAACTCGCAACTTGCAACTAATAACTTGTATTGGTTCAAAAACTAGCAACTTGTAACTCGCAACTATTAACTTGTATTGGTTCAAAAACTAGCAACTAAATAACTATTTCAAAATAAGTTCTATATAATTCAATACTTTTTCTTGTCCGAAGGCAGATGTAGCGGAAGTAGTAAATATCGGAGGTAAAGCATCCCAATATTTCAACATTTCTTTCTTGTATTTCATTAAATTTTTTGCAAGTGCGGATGATGACAATTTATCGATTTTCGTGAAAACCATTGAGAAAGGAATCTGCTTTTCTCCGCACCAATTCATAAATTCAAGATCTATTTTCTGAGGCTCTAAACGGGAATCTAATAACACAAATACGTTCAACAAGGGTTCACGTTGTGTTAGATATTCAGAAATAAATTTCTCCCATTGCGCACGAGAAGTTTTCGAAGCTTTTGCATAACCATATCCGGGTAAATCCACCAAATACCATTCTTTGTTAATGATAAAATGATTGATTAACTGTGTTTTTCCAGGTCTTCCAGATGTTTTTGCAAGATTTTTATTTCCAACTAACATGTTTATCAAAGAAGATTTACCCACATTCGATCGACCGATAAATGCAAATTCGGGCAAACCGTCTGTTGGACATAATTTGTGATCTGTATTAGAGACTACGAAAGCTGCTTCTTTGATTTTCATGAGTGTTATTTTTTTGCAAATATAAGCAATCCGTCGTCAGTTCGAATAGAACATTAGGAGCAGCGAGATAAACCTACAACACTTTTAACAAAATTTTGTAACCTTCTGAATACTTTTGAATTATCTTTGGTGCAATTCAAATTGAAAATGATGAAAAATTTAGTACTTGTTATTTCTTCCGCTTTGATTTTAGGAGCTTGTACCTCTGAGCCAAAAGTAATTCATCTTCGCACCGAAAAAGGACAAAAGGAAACAAGTGTTAAAGTCATAGCTAATCGAGTTCTGTCAATTGAAATTGAAGGTATGACCTGCGAAATGGGTTGTGGCGGGAGTATTCGAAAAGAACTAAAAGCAACAAAAGGAGTAGCACGTGTTGAATTCATCAATTTCGATGAAAAGAAAAAAATTCAAAATGCAGAAATCTCTTTTGACACCAACATCATTACAGCAGATGAAATGGTGAAAATCATTACCACTATGAATGATAAACAATTCAAAGTTGGGAAAATGAGTTCTGAAGCGATTATATCGGCATGTTGTATTTCAACAGAAAAAGTTTGTAGCTCTCAAGAAGAAAATGAAACAATTGAAGTTGCTGAAGCAAGAATAGCAGTTCCAAATTTAATAGATATTTTAGCAGGAATAGTTCAATAATTCTTTTTTCATAGAAATCACAACGAACTATTTAACAAATGAAACCCCATTTCCGCGAGCTTGGCTCAGGTCAACCAATGATTATTCTACATGGACTGTTTGGATTTTCCGACAATTGGCAAACTCATGCAAAGAAATTCGCGGAATATTATCGAGTAATTCTTGTTGATTTACGCAATCACGGTCATTCAGATTGGAGCGATGAATTTTCTTATGATATAATGGTAGATGATTTGAAAGAATTATGTGATGAACTCCACTTGAAAAACATTCTTATGATTGGCCATTCCATGGGTGGGAAAGTTGCCATCTTATTTGCTCAAAAACACAAAGAGTTATTGGATAAATTGGTTGTTGTTGATATTGGTGTAAAAGCATATCCAATGCACCATCAGCACATTCTAGCAGGAATGCATGCAATTGATTTACCAAAAATCCAATTGAGAAAGGAAGCTGAAGAGATTTTAAAACGATACATTGATTCGGACGGTGTGCGTCAATTCCTCTTAAAGAATTTGTATTGGAAAGATAAAGGTCAATTGGCTTGGAGGATGAATTTAAAGGTGCTGGAGAGAGAAATGGAGAATATCTTATCATCACTTCCAGAAAAAGAAGTTATGCTCCCTACCCTATTCATTCGCGGTGAACTTTCAAATTACATTCTTGATGAAGATATCGAACAACTAGAGGACCAATTTCCGGATTCTGAGATCATAACAATTAAAGATGCTGGTCATTGGGTGCATGCCGAAGCGCCAGAGGAATTTGTAGATCGTGTCTTAGGTTTTTGTTTGAGATAGCAATGGACATAGAGGTTGGAGGCTAGAGATAGAACAAAAGCCGACATCTCTTCTTTCGCAGTTCCTCCTCCTTTGTCCCACCTATTTAATCTAATACAAAGTTTAAATCAAAATTATAAATTTACAGGAAGGAAATTGAATGATTGATAAATCCTCCCCCTTTATCCCCCATTCGACAAGCTCACGGCATCGCTCCAAAGGGGGAAATAAAAAAGCAGAATCGTTTCCAATTCTGCTTTTCATTATAAGTTTAATATCTTTTAATTATTCAATGCTTCTGCTCCACCAACGATTTCTAAAATTTCGTTTGTAATTGCTGCTTGACGTGCCTTGTTATAACTCAATTTCAAAGCTCTTTGCATTTCCTGCGCATTATCAGTTGCCTTATGCATTGCTGTCATTCTAGCTCCATTTTCAGAAGCATTTGAATCTAACAATCCTTTGAACAATTGAACTTTCAATGATTTTGGGATTAAATTTAAAACGATTTCTTCTTTTGAAGGTTCGAAAAGATAATCTCCGTTTGATGTAGCAGCATCTGAAACAGTTGAAACAATTGGCAACAATTGTTCAGTTGTTACAATTTGTGTTGCTGCATTAACAAACTTATTATATACAATGACAACCTTATCAAATTCTTTAGTTGTAAAACGATTCATCACATCCACCGCGATCACTGAGCTATTTTCAAACGTCAAATTATTGAAAATATCTTCAACTGGTTCAATCACATCATTGATATAATAAGCATCGGATCTTTTGTAAGCATCTTTGATTTTCTTACCAAGACAAATTACATGTGAATTTGCTCCTTTATATTCTTCGTTCACTAAATGATTTACGTGTTTAATAATATTGTTGTTAAATCCACCACACAAACCACGGTTAGAAGTAATCCCAATAATTAATACGTTTTTAATTTCTCTTTCTTCAGAAAAAGCGTTTTCTGAAAGATCAAGAGTAGCACTTAAATTACCAAGAATTTCTTGCAATTTCTCAGAATAAGGGCGCATTTTTACAATTGCATCTTGTGCTCTTTTCAACTTTGCAGCAGAAACCATCTTCATTGCTGAAGTGATTTGCATAGTTGAACCTACTGAAACAATTCTATTACGTATTTCTTTTAAACTTGCCATCCTCTAATTCGGGATTCAGGATTTGTAATTCAGAATTAAATTCTGAATTACAAATTCCAAATTAATTAATATTTATCAGCTAATTCTTTTGCGACTTTTGTCAAAGTATCCGTAATCTCGTCAGTATATTTCCCAGCTCTTAATGCTACCAATACATCTGAATGTTTCGCTTCTAAAAAGTTCAAATATTCAGTTTCGAAATCTTTTACTTTGTTAATTGGAACTTTTTGCATCAAGCCTTTTGTTCCAACATATATAATTGCAATTTGCTTTTCAACTGGGTAAGGATCACCTTCACGTTGCTTCAAAATTTCAACATTACGAGCACCTTTATCCAATACTGATTTAGTTGCATTATCTAAATCTGAACCGAACTTAGCAAAAGCTTCTAATTCTCTGTATTGTGCTTGGTCCAATTTTAATGTACCAGCAACTTTCTTCATTGATTTAATTTGAGCATTACCTCCAACACGTGATACAGAAATACCTACGTTAATTGCTGGACGAATACCTGCATTAAACAAGTCACCTTCTAAGAATATTTGACCATCCGTAATAGAAATTACGTTTGTTGGAATATATGCAGAAACGTCACCTGCTTGCGTTTCAATGATTGGCAAAGCTGTCAAAGAACCACCACCTTTAATACGACCTTTTAAAGAAGCAGGCAAGTCATTCATTTGAGAAGCAATTTTATCATCAGCAATAATTTTCGCTGCTCTTTCTAATAAACGAGAGTGCAAGTAGAAAACGTCACCTGGATATGCCTCACGACCTGGAGGACGACGAAGTAATAAAGATACTTCACGGTAAGCTACAGCTTGTTTAGATAAATCATCATAAACAATCAAAGCTGGTTTTCCAGAGTCACGGAAAAATTCTCCGATAGCTGCTCCAGTCATTGGTGCATAAAACTGTAATGTTGCAGGATCAGATGCGTTTGCAGCAACAACAACTGTATAAGCCATTGCGCCTGCATCTTCAAATTTCTTAACAATTCCAGCTACAGTTGAACCTTTTTGACCAATTGCAACATAGATACAGAAAACTGGTTCACCTCTATCAAAAAATTCACGTTGGTTGATAATCGTATCAATTGCAACAGTTGTTTTTCCAGTTTGACGGTCACCAATGATTAATTCACGTTGTCCACGACCAATTGGAATCATCGCATCGATTGCTTTGATACCAGTTTGAAGAGGTTCAGTTACCGGTTGACGGAATAAAACACCTGGAGCTTTGCGTTCGATAGGCATTTCATACAATTCACCTTGAATTGGTCCTTTACCATCGATTGGGTGACCTAAAGTATCTACAACACGACCGATCATTCCTTCTCCAATTTTAACTGAAGCTATTCGACCTAAACGTCTTACTGTATCTCCTTCTTTTACATCAGAAGAACGTCCAAGCATTACTGCTCCAACATTATCTTCTTCAAGGTTCAATGCAATTGCTTGCAAACCACCTTCGAATTCGATCAATTCACCATATTCTACGCTATTTAAACCGTAAATACGTGCAATACCATCTCCTACTTGTAGAACGGTACCTACTTCTTGAAGTTCAGCTTCCGAACGAAATCCTGATAACTGCTCTCTTAAAATTGCAGAAACTTCTGCTGGTTTTATATCTGCCATGTTGTGTTGTTTTACGTTGATTTCACTTAGTTGTGATTATCTTGTTAAACGTTGTTTTAAATTATTTAATTGACTAGAGATTGAAGCATCAATTTGCTTATCATCCATTCGTATAATGAAACCACCAATTAGTGATTCATCAATTATTTCGTTGATTTCTAAAACTCCAGTTACGGAAGTTCTAACTTTATCAAAAATCTTTTCTTTTGTAGCATTGTCCAATTTAACAGCTGATATAAGTGTAATAGGAACAATTCCGCGATATGTTTTCAATTGTGCACTAAATGATAGTGCAATTTCTACTAACATGTATTCTCTTCTATTTCTAGTAATCAAGTCAATAAACATCATCGACAGTTTTTCAAACTGACCAAACACTTCATTGAAAATTGCTAGTTTTCTATCTGGATTTATTACTGGAGAACTTAACAAAACTTGAAAATCTTTCGTTTCGCTGTTAACTTCAACAATATAATTCATATCACCAGCGACTTGATCCAACACATTTTGTTCGATAGCCAATTCAAGAATTGCCTTTGCGTATCTAGATGCTGCTTTAGTACTTTTCATCTTCGCTAATTAGTTCAGATTAATGTCACCAACCAATTTTTCGGCTAATGCTTTTTGTTTATCGCTTGAATCAAGTTCTGCGCGAACAACTTTTTCAGCAATTTCAATTGACAAAGTTGCAACTTGCGATTTCAATTCAGCAATAGCAGCAGTTTTTTCAGCTTCAATAATTTGACGAGCTGCAACAACAACCTTTTCAGATTCTTTTTTAGCATTGTCTTTCGCATCAGCAACCATCTTAGTAGCAATTTCTTTTGCGTCTTTTACTATTGCATCTCTTTCTGCTCTTGCTTCTTTCAAAATATTTTGATTTTCAGCTTGCATTGCTTGCATCTCAGCTTTTGTTTTAACAGCCAATTCTAAAGCATCACTAATTTTCAACTCTCTTTCGTTTACAGCACTTAAAATAGGCTTCCAAATAAACTTAGTAAGAATAAAAAGTAATAAAATGAACACAAGAGCTGTCCAAAATAAAAGACCGAAATCTGGTAATATCAAATCCATATCTATATTGTAAAATTCGTTTTCAAAAAATAAAATAGTGCTGTAACCAACCGTTACAGCACCTATTCAATTTACTTAACCCCTGTTTCAAGACCTAATAGACCAACTACTACGCCGAACAAAGCAACTCCTTCAATTAACGCTGCTGCGATAATCATTGTTGTTGTGATTTTTCCTGAAGCTTCTGGATTTCTTGCGATTGCGTCCATTGCTGAACCACCAATTCGTCCAATACCTAATCCTGCACCTAAAACTGCAAGACCTGCTCCGATTGCTGCTATACTTCCAAACATTATATATGTGTATTAAAAAGTTACTAATTAATGGTGTGCTTCTTCAACTGCCGCCCCGATAAACAATGCCGAAAGCATTGCGAATAAGAAAGCTTGTAAAAAAGCTACTAATAATTCCAACACCGAAATAAACAATGCCATTGGGACAGACAATGCTCCCCAAGCCATATTTTGGTTTATAAAGATGATTGAAATTAAGGCTAAAACGATGATGTGACCAGCAGTCATGTTTGCGAACAAACGTATCATCAATGCAAATGGCTTTGTAAATATTCCAACTATTTCGATTGGAATCATAATTGGCATAAGTGCTAATGGCACACCTGGCGTTGCAAAAATGTGCTTCCAATAATTTTTATTTGAAGATGCAAGCGTTACGACCAACGTACAAACTGCCAAAAACAACGTTACCGTTAAATTACCAGTCAAATTCGCTCCACCCGGAAGAAAAGGAATCATTCCAAGCATGTTATTAAACCAAATAAAGAAAAAGATAGTCAACAAATAAGGCACATATTTATGAGCCTTGTGTTTATCAATATTCGCAATAGCAATGTCATCCCTCACCATTACGATAATTGGCTCTAAAAATTTCGCCAAGCCTTTAGGGGCAACAGCGCCATTTTTCTTATAAAACTTCGCTACTGAAAACATGATAATCAAAATGATCAAGGCTCCAAAAAATAAAGACATGACATTTTTTGTAATTGAAAAATCCAATGGCTTCACATTATGAGGATGTCCATTTTCAAATTGCAAAGCACCATTTTTTAATTTATAAATTTTTTCATGAAACATTGCATAATCAACAGCAGGACCAGCGCCAACCATATAATGCAAGCTCTTGTTCGTCTTGTGATCAACAGCTTCAGTTGGAACTCCATGATAAAAGTGAGAAGATGAAAAAGATTTCATACCCCCATCTATTAAAATTATTGGTAAATAAATAGAAGTTCCACCATGCTCAGGACCCCAAAGATGCCATTCGTGTGCATCTTTAATGTGGTGCATGATCATCTCGCCAACATTAAATTTCTTTTTTTCTGAATTCTCGTGTTTTTCTGGTGAAGCACCTGTATGTTCTGCAGCCCAAACAACATTCATTGTGAACAATGCTAAAAGCGTGATAAATACCGATTTGATGATGTTTTTTAATGCCATTACACGTTTATTTCTTAAAAATAAGCCCTAAAATTTGGCGCAAAGTTAGGTAAACTTTCTAAAGAAACAATAGAAATACAATAAGAAATTCAAGTTTTTGAAACTTAGTTCTATAATAGCTAAAAATTTCTTTTGATGTTTGGTAGCTGATTGATTAGATAAAATACTCGCTCTATTTATTCAGCCTATTTAATTTCACCAAAAGGAAAGATTGAATGAACAATAAAATGCAAAATACTGAAATAATATTAAATCCAATTGATCTAAAATCAGGCACTTTACGAAAGGCTAAAACGCCTACTATTCCAAAAACAGAAAGCATTTGTACCGTTGTTAAAAGCAGGAATTTTAAAGCGAATTCATCTGCACCTTTATTCAATGCTGGCGAGATTATTACTATCCCCAAAATAAAGATGATTGCCATTCCGGCAACAATTTCGGCTGCAATTATTTTATCTATTAGGATAAAATTCAGGTTTACTAAACCTAAATACAATCCTATAACAGCCACCATGGCGAATAAAAACTGTTTATTATATATTTTAGATTTATTCATCTTCTTTACTCATTTTAATTACTTCAAGAATAATTAAGGTCAGTGACGCTATGACTCCAAAAAGCGATAGTCCAATTGTCCACCAAGGTGTTTTTGAATTATATCTTGCGTCTAAATACGTTCCTAACCATGTAAAAAGAGCGATTATTACGCCCATTTGGATACCTAGCGCTGAAAAACGTACAAATTTTGATTGATTTTTTTTTGAATTTGATGGTTCCACGAATTAATAGATTATATCATCTACTTCATTCTCTTGCGCCAAACTTGAAGATTTAAACACATTATTTGAACCAGTGATCATTTTACATGCACCTAAGAAAAATGCTCCTTCTTCGATGTGTAATTTAACGGTGTGAATATCGCCATTTACTTTAGCTTGCTCGCGTAAAATTAATAATCCTTCGACGTCCAATTTCCCCTCAATTTTGCCTTCAATATCGGCTTCTTGACAATTCAAGTTTCCTTTCAAAAATCCATTTTCACCAATTACAACTTTTGAAGATGTTGTAATATTTCCAATTACTTCGCCATCAATTCGAATGTTCGATTCCGAAATTAAATCTCCTACTATTTTAGTGCCTTCAACAATTCGATTCAATCTATCTGGACCTTCAAATTGTGTTTTTTCTTTTCGCTTCAACATGATTAATAATATTCATCATAAAAAATCTCATATTCTGCCAATTTTTTTGTTTCAAACAGAATTTTCATATTTTCCTGAGTAATGATTAGAATTTTGGCTTTTTGCATTTCCAACAAATATTTTCTTGTTGCTTTGAATGTTCTTACATATTCAGCTGCTTTCATATCGTTTTTAAATTCTTGAATCAAGATGATGCTTTGGTCTTCACCATAAATTTTTGAACTTACTTTCAATTTATCTCGACTGAAGAATTCTCTATTAAAATCGGACACTTTGGATTTTCCAGTAGTTGAACTTTCTGCTTTACTTAAAAACACAATCACCCATTGTTCAATTTCATCATTAAACGTATATGGTGTTTTATCTGTGAAATCTGAAATGACGTTTTTAGAATACCCATTTTGAATAATATCAATCATTTCCTTTGCTCTTGCCTCTTCATCAGTTTTAGGATATTCTGAAATTAGCTGATTCAATGTTGGCAATAACTCTTGTTTATTATCAGTTGTTTGCCCCATACACATTGCTTTTAACAACATGTATT
>JBILYS010000093.1:0-6576 GCA_044377625.1 Crocinitomicaceae bacterium | reverse complement strand
ACAACATTGTGAATTCAAAAAAAATAGCGCTGGAAAATTTTTAAAGGGCTATATGAAATCGTTTGTTTTTATTGCAATTATATTAACTTCTCTTCAAGGAAGAAGTCAAATATTTACAGAATCAATAGGTACCATTGTGGGAACTACTGCAATTGCCGTGCATGAAGCAGCTAATGGTTTTGACAATGACGCCTATACGATGTCAGGATCTGGTGATTTAAGAGCAACCACAGTTTCTTCAGGTTACGCTGGGGCATCTGGAGCAGGGAATGTTTTTATAACTAATATAGTTAATAAAGATTTTCAAATTGCAGGAATTAATACAACAACTTGTAATTCTTTGTCACTTTCATTTGGAGCTTACAAATCATCTACCGCAAATATGTCCGATCTAATTCTAGAATATAGTACAGACGGCGCAGTTTATAATGCAATAGCATTTCCGGCTCAACCAACAGGGGCTGGGACAGCTGTTTGGAGATTAGTAACAGTTTCTTTGCCAGTTGGAGCAGAAAACCAAGCAAATTTAAGATTGAGATGGAAAAATTCTAATACAACCACTCAATTTCGTTTGGATGATGTGACTTTAAATGGTACATGTGTAACTAATACCATTTCAACTTCAAATGTTACAGGTGGTCCATTCACAGTTGATTGTTCAACAACGGATACTGGAACTATTGATTTTACATCAACAGGCACATTCGCTGTAGGAAATATATTCACCGCCCAACTTTCAAATTCTGCAGGAAGTTTTGCTTCTCCAATTAACATTGGAACTTTAAGTGGAGCACTAGCAGAAAATTTGAATCCTGGAAGCTCAATCAATATTATCATTCCGGCAGGAACTGCAACCGGAGCAGCATACCGAATCAGGGTAATATCTTCAAACCCAGCAACTATTGGGACAAACAATGGTGTTGATATTTCGATTACAAATACCGCTTGCCTAAACACAATTACAACAGGAGCAATTACAGGTAGTCCCTTTGGTGTAACTTGTACAACTCCTGCAACTGGATCAATTGCTTTTACTTCTTCTGGCACATTCACTGCAGGAAACACTTATACGGCTCAATTGTCAAATGCATCGGGTAGTTTTGCTTCACCAACTATAATTGGGTCACTTGCATCCACAGCAAATAGCGGATCAATTTTGATTTCTATTCCTTCTGGAACTGCAACAGGAGCGGGGTATTTAATAAGAATTATTTCTACCACACCATCAGTTACAGGATCATCTTCTGTCAGTTTTACCATTACACTTTCTGGAGGACCATGTGCACTTGAACCACCTCATTTAACTTCTGTTATAATAAATTCTTGCAACGGACTTTGTTCAGAAGGAAATAATGAAATCGTTTTTGGGACCTCAGGAGGTTATTCTTTTACTGCGAATACAGCAAATTTTGATTTCCTTTATGGTTCAAGTTACCCAGGAACAAATTATACAGATGTTCTTGTTTCAAATGCTACTCGAATTAATGAATTGAATGCTGCAGCCGGCTGTGGAACATTATTTGTTGACGCAGTTGGTGGTATTGTGCCTGCAAATGCAAATTGGATGTTGGTTTCAACAACAATTTGCGCAGAAGCATTAACTTGGACTGGCTTATGTGGATTAGGTCCAATTTATGTTGTTTTCCAAAATGATGCAAGTTGGAATCTTATAGGTGGTAATTTTGTTAACAGTCCCGCTATAGGAGATATGCGTTATTATCAAACGTCTATTACAACTACCTTGGGTTCTACGTTTACCATTGATTACACTACTGATGATAGTTATCCAGATTCTGATGGTGTATTTGCAGCATTTGATTCAAATGGAGGTACTGCAACTTCCTATGGAGACAATAATTGTATTTTAACACCAACAGTATTGCCTACAGGTTTAATAAACTATAATGGTAATTATATTAATTCCAAATCTGAATTAACTTGGCAAACTGCTTCTGAACAAAATAATTCGCATTTCACATTGTCTCATTCAACGGATGGTTATCAATTCAATGTGATTGGAACAGTTATGGGCGCTGGCAACTCATCTGATATTAGAGATTATCGTTTTATTCATAACTTTCCTCATCCTGGAATGAATTATTACAAGTTAAAATCAACTGATTATGACGGTAAAGAATATTCCAAAGGAATAGTTGCAATTGAAGCGGAATTCAACTTTTCGTTTTATAATTCAATAACTTCTACGATTGAATTATCATATGAATCAGATATTGAAATTTTCTCAATGGATGGGAAGTTAATTCAGAGTTCATTGAACACTTCTAGCGTGCCTTTTACGAAATCTGGAATGTTCTTTATTTACGACAAGAAAACTGGAATTTCAGAGCGTCTTTTTATACCATAAATCAAACAAATATTCTTGTTCTCTTTGACCAGGTGTTGGTGTGATTTGAAAAGGCGTTTTTAATTCAACCAAATCCATTAACGTGGAATAACCTGAGCGTGCAACAATTTTTTTTGCACTTAAAATCAATTGATCACACGTTTTCCAATCAGTTGAGGCTTGAATTTTAACTGTTGAATTTTGATGTGAATCAACTATTTCTTGCGATGCAATGATGACAACATTCTGTTCTTCAAGCAACAGAGTCAAAAGTTGTTCTTGAAGAAAAACCTTTGCATAAATAGCAGGTCCGCTAAGGATTATGACCTTGTCAATTGTCTTTTCAGTCATCTTCTCATACAAAGAGAATCGGGATAAAATCCCAATATAGGTTGCGTTAAAATGTTCTTTGTTTTTGCTTAAATTCCCTGCAAATGATGAATCACTGCTGTCTGGCACCCAAATTTCGTTGAATTTCCTTAAGTGGTTGTTATGTATTTTTTGAACCCAACTTTCAAACCATTGAACAGGTAAATTTAATTGGTGCGTCAATAATATTGAATGTGCTTTTTCAGCTCTAAATCCATATCGATGGTCAGAAATAACAATGTCAATTTCATGTATATCCACCAATTTATCAACTTCAAACAATTCATTATTTAACCGATTCTTTAACTTTCGAAATTGCCTAAACAAGTCCAGACTAAAATTTCCTCTTTTACCAAATACGAATGGATACCCCGCGTGCTCGATGAAATTTATTGAAGGGAAATATGATTTAAAAACGTTCAATTGCTCCTTATTCCCTGCAACAAATACGGTATTTCCATTATCAATAAAAAGATTTATTAGCGGAATACATCTAGCAACGTGTCCCATCCCCCAATTTAATGGAGAAAGTAAAATACGCTTTTTATGAATTTCATTCGGTTGCATTGCACGAAGATAAAAAGAATTCAGAACTGAAACGAAACTCTTTGTTTTCCAAAATAACGTTAATTAAAACCGAATAATTTCAATTTTTTGATTGCCAATCCCAACTTTGCATTTATCTTTAACGTTCAGAACAATGTATAAACTCACAAACTATGTTTGATAAAAACGAATTTAAGAAATATGCTACTAAACACATGGGGTTGAGTAGTATGCACGTAGACCATTATATTGAATCTTCTTTAACACCATATATTATTGAAGAACGTCAAATGAACATGACTCAAATGGACGTTTTTTCACGTTTGATGATGGACAGAATAATATTCTTAGGAACTGGAATTGACGATTATGTTGCTAACATTATCAACGCACAATTACTTTTCTTAGAATCTGCAGACCCGAAGAAAGACATTCAAATTTATTTGAATTCACCTGGAGGATCTGTTTATGCAGGTTTAGGGATTTATGATACGATGCAATACATTAAGCCAGATGTAGCAACTATTTGTACAGGAATGGCAGCTTCAATGGGTGCAGTCTTAATGTGTGCTGGAGCTGAAGGAAAACGTTCTGCGTTGAAACATGCACGTGTGATGATTCACCAACCATTAGGTGGCGCTCAAGGACAAGCATCTGATATCGAAATCACTGCGAGAGAAATTCAAAAATTGAAAAAAGAATTATACGACATTATCGCTACTCACTCAAAACAATCTTATGATAAAGTTTGGGCTGATTCTGATCGTGATTACTGGATGACAGCCGAAGAAGCGAAAGCTTATGGAATGGTTGACGAAATTTTGGTTCGTAATCCAAATTGATTTTAAATAAATATTGAAAATCCTTCGGTCAAAAGGCTGAAGGATTTTTTTTCAAATAATACTATGTCTAAAAAAGAGAGTGGTTGTTCATTTTGTGGGAAATCTCGCAATGAGGTAGGAATTTTAATTGCTGGTGTTTCTGGTCACATTTGTGAAAGTTGTGTTCAACAGGCACATTCAATTATCAAGGAAGAAGATTTAAGTGACAAGTCAAATACATCAACTGAAAAGGTAAATGTATTGAAACCTGCTGAAATTAAAACTAAACTTGACGATTACGTAATAGGTCAAGATGATGCGAAAAAAGTATTGTCCGTTGGTGTTTATAATCACTATAAAAGGTTAAACCAACCACCTTCAAAAGACGAAGTAGAAATTGAGAAGTCCAACGTGATACTTGTTGGTAGAACAGGAACTGGAAAAACATTATTAGCCAAGACAATTGCGAAAATGTTAAATGTTCCTTTTTGTATTGCTGATGCAACTGTACTTACTGAAGCAGGATATGTTGGTGAAGACGTAGAAAGTATTCTTTCTCGTTTATTACAAGCAGCTGATTACAATGTAAACGCAGCGCAACATGGAATTGTTTTTATTGATGAAATAGATAAAATTGCCCGAAAAAGTGATAATCCTTCTATTACAAGAGATGTATCAGGTGAAGGTGTACAACAAGCTTTATTAAAATTACTGGAAGGTTCTATTGTGAATGTTCCACCGCAAGGAGGTCGTAAGCATCCAGAACAAAAAATGATTCAAATTGACACTAAAAATATTCTTTTTGTTTGTGGTGGGGCTTTTGACGGTATCGAAAGAATTATTGCAAATCGAGTTAACCGTCAAACAATTGGATTTACTACCTCTGAGGAAGAAAGAATTGATTCAGAAAGTTTGTTGAAATATATCAATCCAACAGATATTAAGACATTTGGTTTAATTCCTGAATTAATAGGTCGTTTTCCAGTATTAACATATTTAGAGCCATTGGATGCAGCAAGCTTGAAACGTATTTTAACAGAGCCGAAAAATGCTTTGGTAAAACAATATGTTCGCTTGTTTGACATTGACGGGGTGAAATTGAATTTCGATGCGGATGTCTTGGATTTTATTGTTGAGAAAGCAATTGATTTCAAACTTGGTGCGCGCGGATTAAGATCTATTTGTGAAGCGATTTTAACTGATGCGATGTATGAGTTACCTTCGAAGCACGAAACAGAATTTAGAGTAACAGCAGATTATGCAACAGCACAATTTTCGAAATCAAAGATGTCAAAGTTGAGAGTTGCTTAATACAAGTCCTTAATTAATCTTGAATTTACAATACTTTATTACACTTCCTTTAGCGGTGAATAATTTTTCATAATGCGTTTTGATATGAAAAATTTCACGCATTTGAGGATCGATATTTTCGGGTAAATCACCATACAGATCCCAGGTAAGTTCTAATAATTCGTATTTGTTCTCATTGATTTGTTCAACAGTTGATTCAAACAATAAATCTGAGTCTGTTTTCATGTGAACGATTCCGCCTTGTTTCAATAATTTTCGATATCGATTGATAAAAGGCAATGACGACAATCTTTTGTTCGGTTTTTGCGGTTGAGGATCTGAAAATGTCAACCAGATTTCATCAACTTCATTTTCAATGAAACAATCATTTATGAAGTCAATTTTTGTTCGAAGAAAAGCAACATTCGTTAATTTTTCTTCTAGTGCTTCATTGGCTCCAATAAACATACGAGCACCTTTAATATCCACACCAATAAAATTCTTATTTGGAAAATGTTTTGCTAGTCCAACAGAATACTCCCCTTTTCCACAACCCAATTCTAAAACTATAGGATGGTCATTTTTAAAATAATCGCTTCTCCATTTTCCTTTCATTTCATATTCGTCACCAATTTTAGGCTCGAATACATTTGGAAATTCTTTTATTAAAGCAAAACGGCGGATTTTATCTTTTCCCATGGTGCAAAATTAGATATTAAGACTTCAAGATGAAAGACCTCAAGACTTAAATCTTCAAATAAATCTTAATATGACAGTTCTATACTGTATCCTGTGTGTTTTCGAATGTTTAAGACCTCTCCTCCTTCAAATAATAAATATTGGCCTTTTATTCCAACTAATTTCCCAGAAATAGTCGGCGTCTTATCAAATGACAAACTTTTTACTTTTTCTGGAAATTCCAAAACAGGATAATTCAATGAAATAATCTCATCATTCTCGGTAAAAAATTGAGTGAGATCAGCTGGTAATTGGTCATGAAGACTCCATTTCTCATCTATCAAATCAATAGATTCATCAATCTCGTTTTTCAACATCCGCTGCCAATTTGTTTTATCAGCAAAAAAAGACTTTAAAGCAACTTCCAACATTCCAGCTTCATATCTATTTGGTGTTTCAGCTAATCGAATTGCAGATGAAGCTCCTTGATCTATCCATCTTGTTGGCACTTGGGTAATTCTTGTAACT
>JBILYS010000156.1:0-4997 GCA_044377625.1 Crocinitomicaceae bacterium | reverse complement strand
AGTTGCAGCCAAATAAACTATATGAGGAGTATTATGATTTCGTTGCTCCCATTCAGGATCTCTGCCTTCACCAATATGTGCACGACACAATTCTGGTCGTAATGTACATTCTGTAGCTTCTGGAGCACTTATAAAACAAGCATAACAAAACCCATCACCAAATGACTTTTTAGTATTCTTTCCACAGCAAGTACAAATAATTTGTCCAGTCCAACTTAATTGAATTGTTGAACCAACTAATTCATTGACATGAATAGTTTCAGAAAGATTTAAATCATATCGAATGGTGTCTTCTAATGAAACACTCATTTTCCTGAGATTTCCTTTAACCATTAGTTTTCCTCTGGTAAGATTTGCATTTTTTCAGCAAAATGATAACAGAAATCTCTTAAGTCTTCACAAATTAAATTTTCGCCAGTAGCTTTTTCAAACGTATCTGCCATTGTTAACAACGTTTGATGAAAAAACTGTTTCATCTCTTCGATTGACATATCCTTTGTCCATAAGTCAATTTTCATTGTATTATTTTCTGTTGGATCCCATAAAGAAAGCATCAACGCTTTAGCTGGCGCATTGTCCATTTTCCCATCAGGAGCAGTCCATTTCATTCCAACTGGCAAATTGTTTTCATTCAAACCAACTTTAATACTTATTTCTGAAGTTTTAACTATTTCGTCTTCCATTCTAATCAATTTCGTATTCTACTAATATTTCCGTGTACGGTGTATTTATTAATTGTTCCAAAGATATTTCTTTAGATTCCATGAATTTTTGAATCATCCTAAATCCTAAGAATTGCCCTAGCCTATCCGGCCCTTTTTCTGGAAGCCCAATTGTAAAAGGACCTTCTTTTAAAAGATTTTTAACGTTCAATTCATTAATAGAGAAGAGTAATTTCTCGTCTACCAAATATTTCCAAAGAGAATATTCATTTTCAATTGCCCATTTATAATCAACAGCTGAATAGCGCATAATGATAGAAGGGTCCTTTTCTGGGTATGCTGCTTGAGTCAGATATAGAATTTTACCCCAACGAACTACTTGTTCTGCTAGATTTCCGTCCACTTCTTCAACATAATGGGTCATAACCCAAGAACAAATAGCATCACGTGATAAAAATTCATCATTCATGCCCTCTTTGATCCATTCGTAAAACGGCTCTTGCGGCAATTCTTTAATAACGTCTGTTTTTTGTCCTAAATAACTTTCTAAACCGATCCCAATTTCTTTCTCGGTACTAAAAGAATTTGACTTAAAAAGTGCATTCACAAAAACAATATTTTCTGGAATTTCACCTTTATTAAAATGAAATTTAAGATGTTTAAATCCTTCAATTATCTCACTCTTATATGGTGATAAATCAGTGAATTTTTCTGCGATTCTTTTTTCAAGCCTTTTGATATAAGGATCTTCTAAATACAGATCTAAACTTTTTACAAATCCAGTATCTGAGGCATTTGCCATTTGAATACAATATCCAAGATTATATTCGTAAATATTTGTAATCTTTTTTAGATGCGTATGATGAAACTCCAGACGCTTTCCACCTTTAACATTAACGAGAATTGAATCCAAATTTACAAAACCTATTTTCACGCTCACGTTAGAGACATCAACATCCAATGGATTGGTTGAACATCTCATGAAAATAAGAATTACCAATAGTATTGCAAAAATGTTTTTTAGAGTCATTATTATTCTTTAATATTGCAGTCAAAAGTACATAAATCAAAGGATTTGTGTTTAGAAAAAGAAAAAAGTATGAAAAAAATTATCTATTCAATTTTAACAATTAGCATAACATTGAGTGCATTTGCACAAGAGGCGGCGGATAAAAAAGTTCAAGCAGGTTTAGTTGTAGGTTCTGGACTAGCTTTTCAAAAAATGGGCACAAAGAATTTGGCTAATGACGGTGGTAATGACCTTACTGTTGGTGCAAACGTTAACTTCAGTCTATCTGAAACAATTGGTTTTTGTACTGGTTTAGAGTTTGATTTTGAGACGTTGAAATATACTGCTCCAGGTGCAAATGATGATAAGGTTTATTACTATTTCAATGATACAGATATCCTTAGGAGTCAAAATGTAGATCTTACTTCTACTTCTACTGAAGTATTTCAATTAACAGAAAGAAAACAAAAAGCAGTTTATCTAACGATTCCTACAATGTTAACATTTAGAACGAAGTTTTTTGGTTACTTCCGTTATTTTGGGAAATTCGGTTTAAGAAATTCTTTCTTATTAAAAAGTCATGTAAATGATGCAGGCTTTACATTAGCGGGAAATGATTTTCTAGGTGCTATGACTGCAAAGACAAATGATAACATGATTATTAAAAATGAGACGGTATTCTTCAAATCTGCATTTGGTTTATGTGGTGGCGCTGAATGGAATTTCTCGGGATCGACTTCTTTAGTCGCGGAACTTGGATATTACTATGGTTTCACTCAATTGTATTGGAAAAATGACGGAACTGTGGCTCAAATTGATAGAGAAACAACACTTTTTTCTAGTGGAGTTAACAATGGAACAGGAAATGATGTTCACTTTTCAAACCGTGCAACGCAAAGTCAAGTTATGTTGAAAATTTCAATACTATTTTAATCTAAGTAGTTCAAATTGAATCAGACAGAACTTTCAAAATATATTACAGTCTGGCTTAACGCTTATTGCGAGAAAGCCAGACTTTCTGGTTTTATAGTGGGTATATCTGGTGGAGTAGATTCTGCTTTGACTTCATTGCTTTGCGCGCACACCGGAAAAAGAACTATTCTGGTTAACATGCCTATCCGGCAAGCAGAATCAGAATACGACAGAGCCAAAAAACAGATTGAAGACTTAGAATCAAAATTTTCAAATGTTGAAAGTCTTGAAGTTGATTTGACATCACTCTTCCAACAATTCGAAAAAACACTTCCAAAGGATACCGTTGAAAACGCATTAGCTATGGCAAATACTAGAGCTAGATTGCGCATGACGACATTGTACGCTATCGGTCAAACACATAATTGTTTGGTTGCTGGAACAGGAAATAAAATCGAAGATTTCGGAGTTGGTTTTTTCACTAAATATGGTGATGGTGGTGTTGATATAAGTCCTATTGCCGATTTAACAAAAACCGAAGTTAAAAACTTAGCATCTAGTCTTGGTGTGATTAATGAAATTTTGATTGCCAAACCAACCGATGGTTTATGGGGAGATGACCGAAGTGATGAAGATCAGCTTGGGGCAACTTATCCAGAACTTGAATGGGCGATGGAATATAGTGGTAATGAAGAAAACCTAGATGACCGTCAAAAGACTGTACTTTCAATTTTTAAGAAATTAAATGCAGTCAACAAGCATAAAATGGAACCTATTCCAGTTTGTCTTATTCCAAATAATCTTAGATAAATTATGAATCTAAAATCACTTTTTTTCAGTGTCATTTTAATGGTGCTTCTTTCCAACATTGGTAATTCTCAAATAAACTTTGATAAATACACAACGTTGATGTCTAAAGGTCCAATTCCAGAAGATTTCACGAAAGAGACATATAAAAAGTTAGCTGATGATTTAAAAAAAGACCGTTCTGATTTAACTAATTCCCAGGAAAAAGTATTTATTGAAGGTACAAATTACGCAATAGATGAAATTTTACATTCTGGACTTGTAATTTATGGAGATGACATTAGTACCTATGTTTCCGAAATTGCAGACAAACTCTTGCAAAATGAAGGCGATTTGCGCTCGAAATTGCGTTTTTACACCATTAAATCAAATGCGGCAAACGCATTTAGCACCGACCAAGGAATTGTGTTTGTCACAACTGGACTAATCGCACAATTAACAAGTGAAGCACAATTAGCGTATGTCTTGGCCCATGAAATTGCTCATTACACAGAAAAACATGTTGTAGAAACGTTTGATTGGAAAACTCAGAATGGTAGGCAAAATGATAGAATTGAAAGATTAAGTCAATATTCAAAAGACAAAGAATTTGAAGCAGATAAAATCGGAATTCACATGTACAATGATGCAGGCTATTCAGTTGATGAAATATTTTCGACGTTTGATGTCTTAATGTATTCTTATTTGCCATTCGATGAGATTGAATTTCCATTTACTTATTTCAATTCTTCTCAAATTTTCGTTCCTTCTAGTCTCTTTCCTACTAAGAAATATGAAATAAAAGCAGAAGAAGATTACGATGATGAAAACAGCTCTCACCCCAATATAAAAAAGAGGAAAGAAGCTTCAGAAAAAGAAATTGGAACAATATCAACTTGGCAAAACGCTACTCAATTTTTAGGAATTGAAAGATTTAATCAAGTTAGAAATATTGCTAGATTCGAAAGTGTTCGTTCTGATATCATTGATGCATCATACGGCAATGCAATGTATTCAGTTTTCCTTCTAGAAAAAGATTTTCCAAATTCAATCTATTTAAAACGTATGAAAGCGCAAATTTGGTTGAATATGATGTTGTATAAATCTGAAAATATGTCGGCAAAAATGTTAGACAAAACTTCAGAATATGAAGGGGAATCTGCCGCTATTCACTTTTTCTTAAAAAAATTGAACAGAGAAGGAATGATGACAATGGCGCTTCGTCAAATTCATGATCTTCACATAGCAAATTTAAATGATTCCGAAATATCTGCAATTTATACACGATTCGTGAAAGAAGTTTCAAATGATGATAAGTTTAAAATTGAATCATTTTCTAAGAAATCATTTTCTGAAGCAGCGAATGACTTTTTGATGTCGCAAAGTGACACAAATAAAATTGTTTTAAAAGATACTATCGTAAAATCTACGTCTAAATATGATCGAATCAAAAACAAAAAAAATGCTGACGCACCTGAGAATTTTGATTCAACAAAATTCTACTTATACGGTATAAATGATATTTTAATTGATTCGGAATTCATTAATCAACATGATCAATTCAAGAAAATCAAAGCTGACGAGGACAAAGAGATTGAAAAATACAATTCTCTATCTAACGCTGAACA
>JBILYS010000213.1:0-4099 GCA_044377625.1 Crocinitomicaceae bacterium | reverse complement strand
TGCGATGCCGCCAGCACCGCCAGTACCAGTTAAAGTTCCTGGACCAACTGTTGCTGGTCCACTAAACGTGCTATTTCCTCCAACTCCACCATTTCCTGCATTTGTTGAAATAACACCACCACTGCCACCATTTGCGCCAGCTGTTCCAGCTGTTCCACCAGCACCCACAACTATCGTATATGATTGTCCAGGAACTACCGCATAAGTGCGCGCTGCATATCCGCCACCGCCACCGCCACCAGCACCAGTACACGTTTCTTGACCACCGCTTACTACTCCAATATTTCCGCCGCCGCCACCGCCGCCGCCAAAAGCTTCAACAGTAACAAAATTTACACATGCCGGAACAACCCAAGTATAACTAGCTGCTGGCGAATATGTAAAAGTTGATTGGGCTGGCTCACAACCTGTTGCCGTATAAGTGATTGTTACTTGTCCTTGCGCTCCTGCTCCACCAACTCTACTTGTGTTCCATGCGGATGAACCACCACCGCCGCCGCCAAAGTTATTTCCAGCACCACCAATCACCCCATTTCCACTAGCTCCAATTCCGCCATTTCCTCCTCCATTAGCAGCGCCAAAACCTGCTGTACTTATACCAATTGGATTTCCATTCCCGCCATTACCACCAGTTCCTGCTCCGCCACCACCGCCACCGCCCACATCTGAAGAAGTTGCATCTGGAATACTTGGACCTCCATTTCCACCTCTAAAACCTGTATTTATTGGAATATTATTGGCTATGGGCCCACCTGTTCCACCAGCTCCAGCGCTTGTTACACTCGCTCCCCTAAGTCCTCCACTTCCTCCAGCTGCACGACAAAATACTATTGAACCGGTTAAATGCTGAACTTGGCTTAATGCCCCAGGATTCCCGGTATTTGCACTCACACCTGTCCCACCAGCTCCAACAGTAATTCTTATAGTTTCACCAGGAGTTACAGTTTCTATTCTACTACAAAATGCGCCACCGCCACCACCACCGCCATTTCGGTCTGTTGCACTGCAGCCACCGCCAGCTCCACCTCCTCCCCATGCTCTAACTGTTACACTTGTTACACAAGCAGGAACAACCCAGTCAAATGTCCCAACAGTTGAATAAGTATCCACCGTTAAAGTTTGGGCATTAATACTATTGGTAAAAAACAATACTAATAATGATAACTTCACACTTAATTGTTTGAAAAATAATGTGCTGAATAATTTCATAACATCTAATTTATAAGACTATTAATTAATGTTATAAAATTAGAATGAAAGACTATCAATTCTAGAGGTGCTAGCCCCTCAATTTAATAACTTCAAACAAAAAAAAGAGCGAATAACTTCGCCCTTCAACTAATATTTGAATCTTTCATTAATTCACATAAACTCTTTCTATACTTCCGTCTTGAAATAAATAAATAACAATGCCTTTTTCATCTTCTGAAACAACTTGACCAAGAATATTTGTTATACGAACAATTACTTTTGACTTGATTCTATTATCTATTGCTACTATTTCACCAACATTTCTTTTTATACCATCAAAATCTGTTTGAGTCAAACGATAATAATTAATCATGTTTTGTGTAAAGTCATAATCGTTGTATTGGTAATTTAATTTTGAATTGGACGTTCCTGCTCCATTTATTTGCGTGACTCTTTTCCATTCTATACCATCAACACTATTTTCTAAAGTAAAAAAATCATTATTTGATTCTGAATTTGTTGACCACTTCAAATCATTAAATTTAGTTTTTGAAATGCCCAAAAAATCATTTAATTCAATAGGAAGAGTTGAACATATGGTTGAATTAATCAACATAGATCTAGAGGTAACACATCCTCTATTATTTTGACCAGTCAATGTAAAAGTGCCACCACTTGGGGTCAATCCACTTACTGTTGTTACTAATGTTGTGGCTGAGTTAATTGTTCCTGCTGTTCCCGTCCATAAATAAGTTGGAGCGGTTGGTTGTGATCCTGCAGGAAGTGATGGATAACCTGCTGGTACTCCCCATGGATTAACATTCGGTGGGAAAGGTGAAGTGAGCGCACCTGTCAAAGTGATTGGGTTAGTGGCACAATTAGGAGTTATAGTTAAAACAGGGGTATAGGCTCTTATTGGGCTAATAATAATATATTGTAAAGCAGGATCAACGATTGCCGTTCCATTCCAGTCTGCATTTCCTGAACCATAAGCAATTGTAATTCTACTAATCATCTTTGTACTTGAATAAATATTGAAATAATCAAGTGCACAATCATCATAAGAACATCCTACAATTTTTAACGAATTCCCAACAAGATGAGTATATGATGCGCCATATGCGCCGCCATTGCAAGTTCCACCACCACCATTATTTACCATCGTAGTTGTTAATGGTATTGCAACATTATTCTGATCAAAAGCAGAGATGGTTACATCATCTCTAAAACTTGCATTTGCTCCATTTAAATCAGCAATTGTAAATGTTACAGGTCCGCAAACTGCTGGGGAAAAACTTGTTTCTAGTGTTACAACGGGGGCAGTAGATGGTCTATTTGTTGCTAAAAACAATCCAGTGAATGAGCCACAAGCTCCCGGTGCATATGTTGCATTATTAGGTGACAAACCACCTGTTAAATTGAACCATCCTGGATTAGCACTTTGAGTCACTCTTGCGGTCATAGTTGTTCCATTTTGTGTATTTGTAAAGGAATAACCATTTGTGGTGAAAGTCTGACCTGCCGTATAGCCAGTAAATGGAAAAGTAGATTGTGCAATTCCAAAGCTACAATTGATTAACAAAAGTAAGAACAATAATTTACTCATAAGTGTCTGGTAATAATTTAATTGTAACAGCAAATTTAAGTTTATCAAAAACCAATTCTAGAGGGGCTAGCCCCTCAATATCAAGATTGTTAATAATTTAACGCTAAAAGACTCGAAAAAAAAATGAAAATTTAAGAAGTGAAAAATCCAAATTAAAGAATCATAACCCATCAATAAATAGCTGATATTCGGCAATCGAATTTGCTTTTTTGACACTACGATAATAGCTTTTTCCATTGTCAAAAGACTCGGAAAAATACTCCCAATAATGCTTCATTTTAATCAAAACATTACCTTCATTTTGGGTTTCTTTGAGATAACTTTCTAACAATAAATTCAAGAAATCAGAAAATACTTCCATTCGATCTTCTGGAAATTCTATAGTGTTTTCTTGTATCATTTCGAATAGAAAAGGATTTGCAATTGCTCCCCGACCAATCATAAAGTGATTAATTTCAGGAAACAATGATTTGACATGTCTAAAATCCTCAACAGTATTGATATCACCGTTATAAACTAATCGATGATTTGATAAACCAATGCATTCATTGAACCGATCATGATCACATTGTCCTTGATACAGTTGTTTTCCGTATCGAGCGTGAACAATTATCTCGCTCAATGGGAAATCATTTAATTTAGGTAGAATAGAAAGTATATCTTCGGTTGATTCATAACCCATTCTCATTTTCAACCCTAATTTCATAGGGATTTTAGGAATAACTTCTTCCAAAATCTGAAAGATCTTTTCTGGTTTATTCAAAATTCCAGAACCTAAATCTCTGTTGGCAACCATCGGATAGGGACAACCCAAATTCCAATTTACTTCTTGATAACCTAAATCAATTAAATAATTTGCCATAACCAAAAAATCTTCTGTGCAACACGCCATGATTTGAGGCACAACAATTTCAAACGGGTTATTTTTGGGTAAAACATCCTTTTTGGGACCTTCTTTTATGATTCCATCATTTGACATTTTGAGATAAGGAGCATAAAAGCGATCGACATCACCTAAAACCTGCTGAAAGGCATTCCTGAAATGATGATCAGTGAAGCTCTGTAATGGCGCTAAGTAGAGTTGATTTCTCAAAAAGATGATTTTTTGTAAAGATACATTGAAAGATGTTAAAGGGCAATTCTCACAAGTACTTCAGACTGAAATAATTTTGAATATATGAAGGATTAGGGTTTCCCCCTTTGGAGGGGGATAAAGGGGGAGGATTCGTAAAACCAATTAAATGCCTTTCTCTTTTAACATTAACAACCTTTTCTTTTATTGTTTTCGAATCATCTTATCTT
>JBILYS010000212.1:0-4100 GCA_044377625.1 Crocinitomicaceae bacterium | reverse complement strand
GAATATTATAAATTCGGCTATTCCTTTTTTATTGTTGCCTATTTTAACGAATCATTTGACAACGAGTGATTATGGTATATTAACGAATTATAATTCCGTCATAAATATATTAATTCCATTTGTAGGGGTTAACATGATGACTTCCTTACAAGTGATATTTGTAAAAAGAAAGGAAGAATTTGCTTCATACATTAGCAGTGGAACTATTCTGACAATTGTTTTAACATTGCTATTCACGTTAATCATTTTCATTTTTCAGGATTATTTAGCTCGAATTTCTGGTGTACCAAAAGGATATTTATTGTTAACTGCAGTGTATGCTACGTATAATAATCTAATTGAAACATTATTGTCTATTTGGAGAATGGAAGAAAAAGCGATTCACTATGGCGTTTTTAGAATTGGAAGAACTATTGTTGAGTTGTCTATTGCTTTGATCCTGATAATCGGTTACAATTGGTCCTTTGATGGTTCAATCTATGCGATAATCTATTCGTACGGTATAGGAGCATTCGTTACACTTTTTATTCTGTATAAAAAAGGGCTATTGATAGTTGAAATTAAGAAGAAACATATAAAGCATATTCTTCAGTATGGAGTTCCGCTTATCCCGCATGTTTTAAGTAGTGTTGTGATTATGTATTCTTCAAAGTTGATGCTTACGGCCTATCATGGATTATCTTCAAATGGTATTTATTCAGTAGGTTTTATGGTTGGGCAATTTATTGGTCTATTGCAGAATTCTTTTAATCAGGCATGGGTGCCATGGGTTTATCAGCAATTAAAGTCTGGTGAACACAGTAAGAAAATTAGAATAGTTAAATTAACTTATATCTACTTTATAGGTATTATAGTAGTGACAATCGCCTTCTGGTTATCCTCCCCTTTAATTTATTTATTCTTAGGAAAAGCGTTTGAAAGTGGGATTAGTCTTGTGTTATGGATTGCACTTGGCTTCGCATTTAATGGCATGTATAAAATGGTCAGTGTTTATTTTTTCTATGAAGAAAAAACTAAGGAATTAGCTGTGTTATCGGTCTTTTCGGCGGTAGTAAATATTGGATTGAATTTTCTTTGGATTCCTAAATATGGGTTCACAGGTGCTGCATTAGCAACAATGTTGGCAATGCTGATTCAATTTATTCTTGCTTGGATATGGAGTACAAAAATTGTGAAAATGCCTTGGAGTTTAACAAAACTAAAATGAGAAATATCAAGCAATTTATAGAAAAATGGAATTTAAACGATTGGTGCATTGCCTATTTGTTGATTTTCTCTATTGCTTATATTAAACTAGCAGCACTAGGTATAGTTTTGTTTTTAATTGTAGTTTGGTTCAATCGCGTAGAAAAAAAAATATTTTACAAACGTTTATTGAATTTTAGAAAACAAGAATTTTGGTTTGTATCGTTTTTCATCTTCCATCTTTTAGGCATGATATGGTCTGAAAACAGTGCTTTTGGAATAGCTGATATAGGTATGAAACTTTCCTTTATTTTACTTCCATTAATTTTATTATTGGCAAAAATCAATATAACGTCTAAACAAATTCAACAGGTATTTTTAATAGGGCTATTCGTAAGTTTAGTTCTTTGTTATTCCTTTGCGACAATCAAATCTATTTATTATCCAGAAGACAATCATTGGGGGTATTTTTTTGAATCTGAGTTTTCTAATTTTATGCATCGTAGTTATTATGCTACATATCTCTCAATCGGTTCTGTATTATGCTTTGTCCATTTCTTTAATTCCAACAAGCGTATTTATTATGGTTTTTTGTTTTTCTTATTTTCATTTAGCCTTTTGTTGACAATGTCAAAAGCAGGTGTTATTGTCTATTTATTATCACTATTAATTTTAATTTTTTGGGTAATCCTAAAAAGGCGAATGTTTGTAATAGGTGGATTAAGTATTTTAGGATTTCTTTCAATAATTGCTTTTATGTCCTTTTCAGATATTGGCGTAACGAAGCGTTTTGACGAAATGATTAAAACATTGAAAGGCGTTAAAACTATAAATAACCCATCAACAGAAAGTAATACTGCCAGAATAATAATGTGGTCAACTTCAATAAAAGTGATGAAGGAAAATTTACCTTTAGGAGCAGGTACTGGTGATGTGAAGGATGAACTAATTAAAAAAAATGTTGCTTTAAATAATATAGGTGTTGCTGAAAGTAAATTAAATTCTCATAATCAGTTTTTGAATTCTGGAGTTCAATTAGGATTGTTAGGCATTATAGGATTATGTGGGATTTTTATTACTCAATTTTATTGCTCAATTTCATTTAAAAGAATTGAACTTTTTTTAATGAGTTTGATTTTTATTCTATCCTTTATGGTAGAATCATTTCTAGAAACTCAGGCGGGTATTATTCCATTTACCTTGTTGTCTCTTTTGTTTTTTAGAGAAATAGAAACAAAAAAGGAAATGTCCTAAATAGTATTTTGAGAAATTGAAATCAATGCTTCAGCAAATAACCAATCGTCTTGTGTGTCAATATCAATCGCTTCATTGAAGCCAACGATTAATGGTCTAATTGCTTCAAATGAAGTCCAGGTCTTTTCTTTTAAGGATGAAATACGGAACAAGTAAATCAGACCGTTTACATCATACATACTTGGTAAATCTTGTCTTCGAACAATTTCATTTTTATTCCATTTGGTAGCGAATTCACCATTTACTTCAAATAATGTATAAAAAGGATGGCCTTTTGGTTCATTCATTGAAACGACGGCATCATCACCTTCATTAAACAAGCTTAATGCATCTAAAATATGTTCTTTAGAACGCATTGGACTAGTGGGTTGTAAAAGGAGTAAAAATTCATTTTGAGGATACTTATCAATGGCATCCAACATAACTTCATACATGCCTGCAGAATCTGAAGCAAGTTTTGGATCACGTTCAATTAACGAAATTGAATAAGCTCCTCCTTGTTTTAATATTTCTATATCATCTGTACTCAGCACAATTTGTGAAGGAGGAAATACGGACAAAGCAGTCTCAATAGTGCGTTCTACCAATGATTTCCCATTAGCGAATGGTTTTTTATTTTTATGAGGGACTCCTTTTGACCCACCTCTTGCAGGAATTAATACGAGTGTATTTTCTAAAGTTGGATTCATTAGAAATTTATATGTTTAATATCTTCTTGTGCTTTTTTATAATCTTCATGTTTCCCAATGTCCAACCAATATTGAAGAATTGGATAAGTGATTAACTTTCCTTCTGTTTCAATGATTTTTGTCATTAAGTCAGTTGCATTGTAATGACTGTTATAGGGGATTAGACTTAATAACTCCTTACGGATTAAGTATATCCCAGCATTTGAGAAATAGGTATAACTTGGTTTTTCTTTTAATGAAATAATATGATCTCCTTCCGTTTCTAAAACACCGTATGGTATGTCTACCTTGTATGGAATACTTGCAACTGACATGTCCGCATTTTTGGTGATGAAATCAGTGTAGAAGTCTTCAAAATCAATATTAGTCAACAAATCAGAATTCATAATAAGAACCGTATCGTTGGTGAAATCTTCAATCAAACTTAATGCACCTATCGTTCCTAGCGCATCTTTTTCTTCAATATATTTTATATTAACTCCTTTATCAGTACCATCCATAAAATGGTTTCGAATGATATCTCCTTTATATTTTATTGATATCGTAATCTGTTCAATACCAAATAAAATAAGTCGATCAATATTATGCTCTAAAATCGGTTTATCTCCAACTAAAAGCATTGGTTTTGGATTATCATCGGTTAATGGACGCAAACGTTCACCTCGTCCTCCTGCCATAATCAATGCATCAACTGGAATTATCGAACGTAATGTGGTTAAATCAAGAAGTCGTTCTATCTTGAAATCAGCATCCAAAAATGGAAGCATTTTAATTCCTTTTAAGCGATATTCATTAATTAGATTGGTATTTAATTGACCTCTTTGAACATATTTAAAATCCCTTTTCATTATGGGCTCCACTGTATCACTCAAACTGAAATCATTCAGTAAACCACGTCTTATATCACCATCTGTTACAACACCAACTAATTTTTCGGTATCATCTATTATAAAAACAGTCCAACCGTTTTCT
>JBILYS010000211.1:0-4108 GCA_044377625.1 Crocinitomicaceae bacterium | reverse complement strand
TGGAGTAGGTAAGGGTAGGAAAGTAACATTGTTTACAATACTTCCACCAACGTAACTTGCTGTATAAGGAATTGGGATTGTGAAAACTGCATTGCTTATTGCTTCAGTTCCTTGGTTTTTAATCTCAACCATATATTCAAGGTCTTGCCCAGGTAATACAGTGATTGGACCAGAACCGACTGGAATACCATTTATGGTTTCAGCTGATACAAATGCTTCTATATCTGGTATGTAGGCGTCAACGGACATCGCCATTGCAAAAATAATATAGGTGTCTTGAGTTGAACCATATTGAAATTTTGTCGAAGTTTGATTGTTGGTCAATACTGTATTACCAGTATTAGGAATATCAAACATTGCGATATCCACACCTGTATTATTCTGAAGATTGGGATTACGAGAATTTCCTCCAGTATTTACAGATCCATTGAAAAAGTTGTTACTTGAATTCCCCGAATGGTTCAAGGTTACCCATGAAGTATTTTGCCAGTTTCTGATTTTAAAGTAATCCCCTGAAATCCCTACATCACCTTCACCAGCCATCAAGCCAAGTTTCATATTTACATCGCCACTTTGTACAGTTTGGAATCCAGCAACGGGTAATTCGTAGTTAACAGAACTATTACCTACAACATAAGCATGACCATCAAAAAGTGTGACATCTCTCCAATTCATTTTGGAATTTTCATAGATAACAACCATGCCCCAACCACCGTAGTAACCTGTTGCACCTCCGTTACCTTCAATAAGAGCTATATCTGCAGCGGTATATGATCCAACTCCACAGTTTTTCACATAATCAGTTACTTCAATATAAGCTGAATACATGTTTCCATAATTTCCGTCTGGGTAATAGATATTTCCAGGATTTGCAGTGAACTCAGTATAAGCAGATTGTCCTGGGCCCTTAAAACTAATTTTTCTTTTATTAAGAGTCTTTGTTAGGGAACCCTTAGTAACGGAAAAGGACTCAGGACTTGAAGCTGAATTACTTGCTCTTCCTGTCCAATAAAGACCTGCATAAATGATATTGGAACAGCCTGGAATTGCACCATTTTCTGTAGAAAAACCAAGTACTGAAGAAGATGAGTTTAATGTGTTTGCATCACCATCAATATCATTGTAAATCATTACATTATTACTGTTGTTCTCGTTCACATCATATGTTTCCAATGTCATGTTCGAATTACCAATCATTGTGAAATCGCCTTGAATATTATATATTAATTTCGAAGGTGTGTAACTTGATGTTCTTTGTGTGAATGCTTTTATCACTTGAGCATTTAAAGAGCTTGAAAATGCAATCAAAGTTATAGCAAGAGCAATAAGCTTTTTCGTTTTTGTAGAGATTATTTTTTTCATGGGATATACTATTTATTCGCTAACTTCTGATGAATAGATAAGTGAAATTGATGAATTTAATTCACCACTTAAAAAGGATTTAATTTTTTCTTTTTCACAATTATCACCTCCAATTGATGGCTCACATAATTCTATTGAACTAGAAATGTAGATGTACTTAAGGTTTTCAAATTGACTCAAAGAATTGACATTAAGGTTCCAATTTAAATCGGACACATTTTCAATTTGAATTAAAATCAATTCTATATTTTTAAAATTTGAATTTTGATTGTATAACTGATTTAATGAAGCAATGTCAGTAATGACTCGAATTGTTTGATTTTGTGGATCAACATTGGAAGGCAATCCTTGTTTTAGGTAAATCGTTGGTACAATACCTCTGCACAATTGTTGAAGGGGATAAGTTGTCTCTGAAATTGAAGGTGCTGCTAAAAGTTCAGTTAATTCAATCGGATTTTGAGCCATTAAACCATTGCTCATTAATACAAATCCACAAACAATTATGAAAGACTTGATTTTAACATAGTGATTTTTCATGGTGATTTAATTTGTGATTTTTAGATTATTAATTCTTGATTACTTTCATTGTTTCGGTGAACGATTCACTGGATATTGAGACAAAATACAATCCACACGGATAAGGCAGAAAAATAATTTGTTGGGAAACTTCAGTGCCTTCAAAAACATCTCTAACTTGTCCAGAGGCATCTGAAATGGCAATTTTAACCCAAGGAAGTGGTTTTGTAAATTGTACTGTTATAAAATCTGTTGTTGGGTTTGGAAAGAGTACCACTTTATTTTGATTAGCGTTTATTCCAACTATAGCAGTGAATAATTCATTTCCGTCGACAGAAATTAATTTTAATTTGTAATAAGAAATACCTTGTAAAGGTGAATTATCTATATACATGTAATGCATCCCATCACCGCCTGGATTAATTACATCTACACGAGTTAATAGATCCCAATTAATCCCGTCTTTGGATCTTTCTAGAGAGTAGAAATCTCCATTTTTTTCAGAAAGAGCAAACCAATTTACGATGTTGGCATTGTCTTGCTGTAGTACATCAAAAGAAACGAGTTCGGTTGGTAAGGGAGCAAAGTTGCATGAAGCATTAGCGCCAGCGCAATCTTCTAATGATGTCATTCCTGTTGAGGCACCAGCAGCGCACCATTTAATTAACGGGCTCCATGTTCCAAAATTTTTAATGTTACCGTTATCAGAAATTACCGAACCATTTCCGCTAAAAGTACCACCTGCCTCATTTTTAATGTTTCCAGCATTCAATTGGAGACAACAATTATTTTCAATTGAAACCGACCCGTAATTGGTGAAATTTCCATTTAGAAATCGAAGTTTACTATTATTTTCCAAGACAAAACTTCCAGTAGCATTTACAAGAATGTTTCCAAGAGTTACATAGCTGTTTGAGAAATTTGAAGTGAAGATTCCGTCAATTACAATTTTATTTTGAACATTCAAAGAGGAAGAAAACAAAGTTGCTATTCCTAGCGTTCCCAAGTTGAATTCATTTACTGTTAAAGTACCATTTGATATTATTTGGCCATTTAAAACTATTAATTTAAAACTAGCGTTAGCGAGAGTGCCACCTGTTAAGATTCTGATTAAACCATTATTATTTATCGTTAAATCATTGGTAATAGTAATGTTGTTCTGAATTACAATCGTATCAGCAGAAATAGATGGATTTGGTGAACAATTACAGCTTGAAACCCCATCTAATGACCAAACATTAGTTGTATTGTTCCAATTGCCATTGTTAATTGTAGTGTATACTGCAGAAAAAGCATTCTCATGAATTAAAATTCCAAGTAAAAACGCTAAAAAGATTTTTTTCATACACATTAAAGTTTTAAGTGTTAATTCATTTATTAAAACAAAATTATATATGGATTAAAAAATAAAAACTGATAAATGTCAATTTGTCGGCTGATTAATATCAACTTGAAATCTAATGAGCATCAGTTTTAATATATAGGGGATTTGGTACCTTAATAGGTTGTCCTAGAGTGAATAAAGAGGGGTTTAAAAAGTGAATTCCATTTCTTTTTAAATTAACTGAATATGAATATAATGTGAATAAATAAATCATTTTTTTTTGTTTGATAGATTTATTCAATTTATATTTGCGTTAAACCTATAACAAAAATTTATCTACTACCTACTATGAGAAGTATTACCTTAACCTCATTATTGCCCAAATTTCTAGTTGTTTTTCTTTTTCTTTTCACATTTAATTCACTGAATGCACAGTATGATGTTGCTACATACGAATTAATTAAAAACAATCCTGAAGCATTTCGGTCTAAATTAAAAGCAAATCCGACGTTTCAAATTAACCTTAGAGGTGCAGATTTACGTGGATTGGATTTGAGTCAAATGAGTTTAATCGGAGCTGATTTTTCTTATTGTCAATTAGAAGGCGTTTCATTTAAAGAATCTGATTTGACGAATGCGAGTTTTATTGGAGCAAAAATTATGAAGGCTGATTTTAGCAGAGCCAACTTGACTTCTGCTGATTTGAACAAAACCAATGCAACCGGTGCTGTTTTCAAAGAATCAATGTTGAAAAACACGATAACTCAATATTTAATGATCCAAGATGGGTATCAATTAAATCCAGCATACATAACAACTGAAGGGCTTGTTGCCCCAATTATTAAGTAAGTTAAACAAGATTAATCTTGTGAAAAAGTATATTTCTATAAAATTTTGATAATGACT
>JBILYS010000024.1:0-11697 GCA_044377625.1 Crocinitomicaceae bacterium | reverse complement strand
TTCCAAGTATTCAACTTCGAATACAGAATGACTGATGGATGTGCTTATGATTCGATTGTTGGACAAGTAGAGATTTATCAGCCTTCATCAGCTGGAAATGATGGTTCAATCACAGTATGTAGAAATGCACCAATAGATTTATTAGCTGGTTTAACTGGAAATGTTGATTTTGGCGGTTCTTGGTATGATCCAAGTAACAATCTATTAACTAACTCTGAAATCATTTCAAGTAATATCCCTGGAATGTTTAATTACGATTACATCACAGGAAACGGTGTTTGTCCAAATGATACAGCGAATGTTTTGTTAACTGTAAATGGAGCTTGTGATTACTTGGATATTCAAGAAATGTATTTTGGAACAATGACAATGTCTCCAAATCCAACAAATGGTTTGGTTTACATTTCGAATTCAGGTTCAACAGAAATATTCAATTATGAAGTTACAGATGTTGATGGACGTGTAATTGCAACAAAAGCTGCTGCGATTAATGGAACAACAACAACTGAAGTTAATTTGACTGGAAAAGTTTCAGGAATGTATATGATTCGCGTTTATAATGACAACGCAATGAAAGTATTCCGTGTAATTCTTCAATAAGAATTAAACCTTAATAAAAAAGGGAAGTCGAAAGACTTCCCTTTTTTATTTTCAGTAATTTATTCCATTTTTGTTAAGTCCGTTTTTGTGAAGTTTTATTTGGAAACAGATAAAGTATTAATATTCTAAATATCTGTTCTTTAGAACAAAAATGTAAGTTTTAGTTTTTCATTATGTTACCACAATTTTAAGTTTTAGCTTAGTAACCTAAACTAAAATAACTATTTATGAAAAATAAGCAACTAAAAATCCATGCTTTTGACCTTGAGATGAATCTAATTCAGTTAATGTAGCCTTTAATTTATCTTCATTTCGAGCTAAAAGAACAATAGTGGCTCCCAAAGAAACTAGTTCTAAACCTTTTGCTTTTCCTATTCTTTGGGTACTTCCACAAACAAGGGCCGTTTTATTTATTAAACTTAAATTCATATTTAAAAAATTTATATGTTTTAATTTAAAAATATTCGATAGAACCATGTAAATATTCGAGTAATACTAGCTAAATTATCATTCAATTTAATTTGTTAATGATTTTTTAAAATAAACTTGTTTTCTTGGATATGAATTAACTACATTCGTTACCTAATTAACTTAACAATAGTATGCTATGAAAAAAAAAATACCCAAAAATTTAATCAAAGAATGTAGTGCTTTATTTGCCTTGTTGCTTTTTGCAATGTTTTCGGTAAATAGCGCTTATGCTCAATGCACATCAACAAGTTTGTATCCGTCCTCAGCGGTTAATCCTACCTCTGTTTGGTCGAATGTAAATAGTTGTAATTTTGCTGGTGAATATGCATTAGTAAATGTTGTATCCGGTGCTCTTGTTGAATTTTCAACTTGTTCGGCAAATGGTTCTACAATTACATATGACTCACAATTAACGCTTCGTGATAATGTTGGAGGTTTACTCGCTTATAGCGATGATTATTGTGGCGCGCAATCGTATGTTTCTTGGACGGCTACTTATACTGGTGTTGTTCAAATTCATCTAAGTCTATATAGTTGTTTGGCTAATACTGTTTGTTCAAACATTAGAATGAAACAAACGATTCCTCCTCCAAATGCTCCAGCTGCACCAATTCAAGCTGCAGGTACTCCAACTTGTGCTCTCGGCTCAACTTTAACAGTTGCGGGATCTGCTCCAGCAAATGAAACGTGGTACTGGCAAACGACTTCAACTGGGACGAGTCAACTTAATCCTGTTACAGGTCCTTTAACAATTTTTGCTAATGGCACATATTATGTTAATGCATATTCTACTTCGACTTCACTATGGTCTACTACTTCTTCTGCAGTAGTAACTAATTTCTCAACTGCATCTGCTCCGCCATCTGCGGTTGCAGCCGTAAATCCATCATGTGCTCCTGCTGGTTCAACTTTAACAGCTGCTGCTGCACCTCCTGGATATAACTATTATTGGCAAGGGACAGTTTCTGGCGGTAGTTCAACTGCATTACCAGCAACAGCACCTTATGCATACACTGCATCTGGCACATATTATTTAGCTGCTTATGAAACAGCTACTCAATGCTGGTCTAATACTGTTGGAACAGCTGTTTCAGTAAGCTCCATTATCCCTCCAGCTCCGATTGTTACTCAAGTAGTTTATAATGAATGTTCGGGTGTTGTAAGTGTCCCAATGACAGCGACTACACCTCCTTCAAGTGCTTCCTCATGTACAACAACGGCAAGTGCTTCTGGATTGGATATTTCAAACCCAACAGCAACTATTACAAATTTTAGTTGTGCTGCAGGATCTGTTTCAAGTGCATTTTTAGCTGCTGAAATAACATATTTCGGTACTCCTGGTTATTGTATATATGGCTGGTTCAATTATGACATAGTTGTAAATGGCACTACTGTTGCTTTCGCTCAATGTGACTTAACTAATTTTGATCTTACACCATATTTACCATTAACATCAGTAACAGTTATTGCTCATAATGGTGATACTTACTCAGATCAAATCGTAATAAATGCTACTGTAACATTAAATTCACCTGCTCCAGTTTATAACCTTGCTTGGTATAATGCTGCAAGTGGTGGAAACGTTTTGGGTACAGGTTCTCCTTTAGAAGCTGTTGGTTCAAGCGTTATGCCTACAGCCTCATTTGGAACATATGAATTTTATGTTGGTACAACCCTTAATGGATGTCAAAGCGCTTCAAATTCATTAGTTACAGTTTATGTTGCTAATGTTAATGCAGTACTTTCACCTGTTAACGCAACTTGTAATGGTGGGAATAATGGTTCATTTACTTTAGGAACTGTAGAATGTGGTACTTTACCTTTCACTTATTCAGTTAATGGTGGTGCTTATGGTGCTATTCCAACAAACTTAACTGCTGGAACATATTCAGTTGTTATAATGGATAATACTGGGTTAATGGGTTCTACAATTTCAGTTGTTGTTGCTGAGCCAGGAGCACCTGCTGCTCTTGCTGCTTCAAATGTTCTTTATTTTACTGCTGATCTTTCTTGGACAGCTTCAGGAAATGAGACTCAATGGAATGTAGAATATGGTCCAACAGGATTTACACCTGGAACTGGAACTTCTTCTGTTGAAAATGCAACAAATCTTTCTTTATCAGGTTTAACGGCTGAAACATGTTATGATGTTTATGTAAGTGCTGTATGTGGAGTTACTTCTGCTACAACTATGATTAACTTCTGCACGAATACAGGGTTCTTCACTTTTGACAATTCATGTGGACCTGGATTTATTGATATTTCTGGTACAGGTACGGATATGAATTTAACAGACGATTCAAGTACAGGAGTAACTTTAGCTTGGCCTTGGTTAGTTAATGGAACAACTGTTAACACAATTACCGTTGGAAACAATGGTGGTGTTGCATTTAACACATTAACTGCAGGTATTTTTTATAATGCTTTAGCAAACGGTTTCTCAATTTTCAGTCAAGATTTAAACACACCAATTGGTGGTGTTTATTACCAAGATATGGGAACTGCTCCAAACAGACAATTTGTAATCATGTGGGATGCTTTAACTCATTGGCCAACAACAACTGGTGATGCTTCTTTTGAAATTATCGTTGATGAAGCTTCAGGTGAGATCTATTATGTTTATGATGATGTAATCATGGGTAACGTTGCTTATGACTATGGTGCAGATGCAGAAATTGCTTGTAATGTTGCAGCTGGAAATACATTAGTAAGTATGAATAGCCCAACTTATTTAACAAACAATTCTTGTGTACATTTCTACAATGCATTGTGTCCAAATCCTGTAAATGTTGTTTCTCAGATTTTTGCTGATGAAGTTATTTTAACTTGGTCTGCAGGTATGTATGGTGAAACTGATTGGACAGTAATTTATGGACCAACTGGATTTAATCCTGCGACTAGTGGAACTACAATTACGACAAATGTACCAAATGCAGATATCCTAGGATTGTCTCAATTAACAACATATGATTTCTACATTTATTCTGAATGTATGTTGGATAATTTAACTTCTGGTGGTTTATTGGTTACAGTTCAAACTTTACCTTTCTGTTCTAACCCAACAGGAATCAATACGGCAACTGCTGTAGATTCATTGTTTACTTCTTGGAGTTGGGTTGAAACATCTCCAACTTATCCTTCAACAGGTTTCAACTTGCAATACGGTGAAACTGGATTCAACTTATGGTCTGGAACTGTTGTAAATGCTGACAACAATTTTACTGATACAACTGCTAATGCTGCGTTTTTAGCTGGTGGTGTTTATCAAGTATATGTTCAAGCAGTATGTGGAGCTGATACTTCAAATTACATGGGACCATTTACATTCGTGATGCCTTTGTCTAATGATTCAGTTTGTGGAGCAGAAATGTTACAAGTTGATGGTACTGTTTATGTATTTAACAATACAGGCGCTACTGCTCAACCAGGTGAAAGTGCATTAATTACAGGTTCTAATCCTGCTGGTTATAATGGTACTGATTTACCTATGATGACTTGGGGTGTTCCAATTGTTGAAGGTTCTAACTGGTATTCGTTTATCGCTCCTGCTTCAGGAAGTTTGAGATTCAGCGGTGAAGATGAAGACTTTTTTGCAAGTCAAATTGCAATTTATGAGTTAACAAACTGTGGAGATTTCACAACATTCAATTTAATGGGTGCTTCTGACCAAACAGATTTGGCAGTAACAACTAAGTTAGCTCCTAACTTCACAATTTGTGGATTAACGCCAGGTAATACATATTATGTCTTGCATGATGCATGGAGTAATGGTTTCGGTGGAGCTCCAAACTTTGGGCAGTATTCTATCAAAATGACTCCAATTGTTTTACAAGCAGGTTCTGTTGCTACAATGGCAAATGTTTGTACTGGTGATACAACTAACTTGTTCACTACAATCACAGGAAATGATGCAAATGGTGTTTGGACAGCAGTTTTAGCTTCTGCTAATACACAAGTAACTGACAGTTTATTTGTTTCTTCTGGATTGGCATACCAAATATTCGATTTCGAATACCGTATGACAGATGGTTGTGCTTATGATACGATTATTTCACAAGTTGAAATTTACCCACCATCACAAGCTGGTATTGATGGAGCTTTAACTGTTTGTAAAAATGAGCCAACAGATTTATTTACTGCTTTATCTGGAATAATAGATTTAAGTGGTCAATGGTATGATCCATCAAACAATCCAGTTTCAGGTTTAGTAACAGCGAGTAGCATCCCTGGAATGTTTAATTATGATTATATCGCTGGAAACGGTGTTTGTCCTAATGACACATCAAATGTACTTGTAACAGTTAATCCAGCTTGTGATTACTTGGATATTCAAGAAATGTTCTTTGGTGATATGTCTTTATCTCCTAACCCAACAAATGGTTTGGTTTACGTTTCTAATTCAGGTTCTTCTGAAGTATTTAATTATGAAATAACAGATGTTGATGGACGAGTTATTGCAACTAAAATGGCTGCAATTAATGGATCAACAACAACTGAAATTAATTTGAATGGAAAAGTTACAGGAATGTACATGATTCGCGTTTACAATGACAACGCAATGAAAGTATTCCGAGTAGTTCTTCAATAAGAATTAACAATACATTTGAAAGGGAAGTCGAAAGGCTTCCCTTTTTTATTTTCATTAAAGTGAATTTTCTAACACATTTAAGAAGATAAAATCTGAAAGACTTTTTATCTTTATCAAAAATATACGCATTATGTTAGCTCCTTTCAATTTACAACAGTGGATAAATGATAACCGGGATTTATTAAAACCGCCTATCGGAAATAAAAATCTTTATGTTCAAGCAGGAGATTTTATCGTGATGATTGTAGGCGGACCAAATGCCCGTAAAGATTATCATTTTAACGAAAGTGAGGAGCTTTTCTATCAAATTGAAGGTGATGTGACAGTTCGTGTTCAATTGGACGGTAAAGCGAAGGATATTACAATAAAAGAAGGTGATATTTTCTTATTACCTGGAAATATTCCTCACTCTCCAATTCGAGGAGCAAATACTGTTGGACTTGTAATCGAGAAAGTGCGCAAAGGAACTGAGCTAGTTGATGGCTTAATGTGGTTTTGTGAAGAGTGTAATAACAAATTGCATGAATTCCGTTTTCCACTTGTCAATATTGAACATGATTTTTTATCCCGTTTCAAAGAATTCTATTCCTCAAAAGACTTAAGAACTTGCAGTGAATGTGGACATGAAATGGAAGTAGACGAACGATTTGTTTAATTAAATTCTGAATTCTGAATTCTGAATTCCTTTTTACCTCAACAAATTGACGTGTCCCGTTAAATTATATTCCTTATCTAAGAAATCATAATATACCAATTTCCACACGTAGGTTCCGTCTTGGCAATTATAATCTTTGTAGCTTCCGTCCCAATAATCACTTACGTCTGTCATTGTGAAAATTAATTCACCCCAACGATCGTAAACCAATAATTCGAAGGATTTAATATTGTGTGCAACTATGTGAAAACCTTGATTCGTTTCATCACCATTTGGCGTAAATGTATTTGGAACATAAACAATTGGATCGTAGTAAATATGTACATTATCCGATGCTGAACAGCCATTTTCATCTGTATACGTTACAATATAGGTAGTATTTTGATTTGGATTTGCTGCAGGACTTGGACATGAAACACAACTTAAAAATTCAGCTGGAGACCAAATATAAGGCCCATTTGTAGTGCTTGTAGCAGAAAGTTGTATAACATCTCCATAAAAGGCATAAACGTCAGGTGATGTTTGGATAAATGGTTGAGGATATAAATCAACTTGAACAAAAGCAGTATCTGTACAACCTGTTAAATCAATACCAATAACAGTATATAAAGTTGATGATGTAGGCGTTGCAATTACTTGAGAAATAGTTGAATTGTTTAAACTAGATGATGGTGACCATGAATAACTAATTCCTCCACTTGCCCATAAGATGGCAGATTCTCTAGGACAGATAATTGTATCATTCCCAGCAAAGATAGTGGCTTCGACTACTTTTACCAAAACACTGTCTAAAACAAATCCACAAGCATTAATAAAGTTACAATAGTAAGTGAAATCATCTGCTGGAGAAACAATTACGGTCGGTCCTGTTAATTGATTTATTTGGTAATTCGGTGACCAACTATATGAGTCACCTCCAGAAACTGTTATTAAAATAGAACTACCTACACACATCTGAACTGAATCAGGAATAACTGGAATAGGTGGTGTATAAAAAACACTAACTAACACCGATTCATTATTGATGCAACCATTGGCAGAAGTAATAACTACAGAATATGTTGTATTAATAAGCGGTGTAGCGATAGGATTTGCGCTTGTTGGATCATCTAACGTTATTGCTGGAGACCAAAGGTAAGTTCCTCCGCCACCTGCGGATAGTTGTAAACTATTTCCGATGCAGACTGATGTATCATTTGAAATTGAGGGGTTAGTTGGAAAAACTGGCAATGTTAGTTGAAGCGTGTCAGATCCACAACTATCCGAAACAATTACGGTAAAAACTGTTGTAACATTGACTGTTGCTATAGGGGTAGGGCTTGTTGGATCATCCAAAACATTGGCTGGTGTCCATTCGTAAGTTGATCCACCATAAGCCTCAAGTTGAAAAGGAATTCCTGGACAAATTGCTCCTGATGGAACAATAATTCCACCTTGAAAATCTCCAATATTTATCAAAAACTCAATAGAATCAGGCGAAAAACAGCCATTTGTATCTGTTACAACTAATGTAACTGTATAATTACCGGCTCCAGGATATAAATGAGACGGGTTAACTAATGTAGATGTTGAACCGTCACCAAAATCCCAATAAAAGGCATTCCCATTCGCACTGTTATTGTTAAAAATGACAGGATCGGGTAAACAAATAAGAGGATCAGGCGCTGCAACAACAGCATCTATCGTACTTAATTCAAATTTGAATGCTGCTAAGTTACAATTTGGGCTTTGATTAGTAGGAGACCAAACTCCAGGAGTACTTGTGAAACCATAATCTTGCCCGCCGCAAGCACCGCAAACTGCATGGTAGATTCTTCCAGTTTTATCAAAGCGAGAAGTTCCGCCATCAACATGGTTATATGAACTACTTGTGCCTCCCATATATGTTGCGTATTTCAAAAATGCAGCATCCTGATCTAAAACGGCAATGTAGAAATTTGAGCCCGTTGTAACACTTTGATAAGCATCTCCTGTTACAGGAAATCCATTAGAAGTACTAAATGTGGCTTGAGTACTATAGGAATAGTTTATATATCCTCCCCAACCAGAAATATAAATATCAAAACAATCTGAAACCAAAAATGCTGTTGGTGAAATTTCCGCATGGCCTGTTCCAGCTCCAATCATTGTCGTCCAAACAATTGTATTTAAGTTGTTGGAGTATTTGCGGATAAATTGTCCGGAGTTAGGATTACCGTATACACCGGCGCTTATCGGCCAAGCACTTTCAGATTGTCCATAAACATAAACTTCATTTATATTGTCTAATTGAACGAAATAAGCTTGATCATATTCACTTAGTCCCATGAAGGTTCCTGCCATAATCACAGAAGTTCCACCTTGCAGCTTTAAAATGTATCCATCTGCGACACCACCGTTAAAGGTTAAATCATTTCCAGAAATGATTGGCAAACTGTTTGAGTTAGTTCCACCAGCAACATAAACATTTCCATTGGATGCTAACTGTATGGAATTTCCAGATTCCAAACCCGAACCACCAAAATATGTTGACCACGACATTGTTGTTAGAGCACTGTTGATCTTGAAAATTACCGCATCTTGAGCGCCATTCAATGAGCCTTGAGAAGCTCCAAATGTTGGAAAATCAGAAGATTGGGTTGAGCTAGAGACATAAACAAAACCATTTTCAACAATTATTTCACCTCTAAAAGGGTCACCGTAATTATAATTTAAAGCACCAGTATTGATGCCATCAGTTCCTGATCCACCAACAAAAGTAGAACCAACAAGTGAAGATCCTGAAGCATTAAAATGAGCAACATATATGTCAGCACCATTGTAACCTAATTCATTTACTTCTACAGTTGGACCTCCATTATGACTAACATCATAACAACCAGCAATAACAGGAAAATTTGGGGAGCTTGTGACACCTAAAACAAATAAATTATCATTTTCATCTGTTACCAAACTATGAGGCGCTTCGTTTTGTGAACCACCAAAATAGGTTGAGAAAATGAGTGAAGTTCCGGTTGGATTAAATTTCGAAAGTGCACTATCAAAACCACCAACTTGAAGACCAACAAATCCGCCATTAAAAGTTAGGTCAAAAGCTCCTGGAGTAGTTGGATAATTGCCACCTGCTTGTATAACGATTCCTCCGGCATATAAATTTCCTTGAGTATCAGGCGTTGCTGTCATTCCCCAATTATCAGCTGTTGAACCCGAAAAAGTTGAAAAAACAAGATATGGGTCAATTACCAATGTTTGAGTTTCGTCATATCCTTTTGGGAAGTGAAATTTCACATGATCATTAACTAATATGAATTCGACTTCAACGCGTGTTTTTTTACCATCTTTTTCATTCCAAGCTGTTGGTTTTTCTTCTATAATTTCACCAAAACGAGTTTGTATGTGAAGAGCGCCGTCTATAAGTGAAACTTTATCACTCCCTTTTATTGAATAATCAATGATTGAAATGTCAATTCCTGGTTTTACAATGAACGAATATTTTAATTTTTCTGTTGCACCATTTAACACCAAGTCAATTCCATCATAAAAATCAATCATAGTAGCATGTTCGACACTATAAACTTTAGATTTCCACCGAGATTTATCATTTCCTATGAAATAATTTCTATAGAAAGAACTCAGATTTTCTTCCTTTTTAATTCCTTTCCACGTAGAATTTTCAAAATGAGCTTTGATTACTTGACATTCTATTTTATCTGATTCTGCAGCATGATTTTCTTCCAATTCATGATGATGAGCCATTGCATTGTTCAAATCATACGTAAAGCCTTTTTGGTCCACATATAAATGTCCATTTGAAAGATCAACAGAATATTCAATTTCTTTATCCCACTGACCCTTATTTGGGTTCAACCATACATTCTGGGAATAAATCGCAGATGTAAAAGTCAAAAGGGATACTATGGTTAGAAAGAATTTCACGTTGAGTCTTCGAATGTACAATAAATCTAATTCTTTTGAAAACGGTAAAAGCTATAAATCAGTCATTTTAATCAATCATTAACTATAAAACTCAAAATTTCAATATAAGTTGCTTTTTTTGGTGAATAAGAATAAATTTTTTCGATAAATCGGTTAATTAAAAACCGTAATTTTGCACTTCAATTCAGCAAATAGTTAAATGAGCGATCCAATACAACACGAGTGCGGCATTGCACTTCTAAGATTAAAGAAGCCACTACAGTATTATTTAGATAAATACGGAACTGCTTTTTATGGGTTAAACAAGTTGCATTTACTGATGGAAAAGCAACACAATAGAGGCCAAGACGGAGCAGGTGTTGCAAATATTAAATTGGATATGGATCCGGGTGATCGCTATATTTCAAGATATAGATCTATCGATAGTAAACCGCTTCAAGATATTTTTGATCATATCAATGACCGATTTAGAGAAATTGAAAAGGAAGATCCTGCCCTTTTAAAGAATGTTGAATACCTGAAAAAAAATGCTGGTTTTACAGGTGAACTATTCTTGGGACACTTGAGATATGGAACTTTTGGAAGAAATTCAATCGAAAGTTGTCATCCGTTTTTAAGACAAAATAACTGGATAACAAGAAATTTGGTTGTTGCAGGTAATTTCAATTTAACGAATGTTGATGAGCTTTTTGACGTTTTAGTTGGCTTAGGTCAACATCCAAAAGAAAAGTCTGATACTGTTACTGTACTTGAGAAAATCGGACATTTTCTAGATGTAGAAAACGAAGAATTATATGCTCAACTAAAGCCACAAGGTTATTCAAAACCTGAAATATATGCTAAGATTGCCAACAAGATTGACATTGAAAAAATCTTAAAAAAAGCTTCTGGCGATTGGGATGGCGGCTATGCAATGGCCGGACTTTTTGGGCATGGAGATGCTTTTGTTTTACGAGATCCTTCAGGAATTCGCCCGGCGTATTGGTATGAAGACGATGAAGTGTGTGTAGTTGCCTCAGAACGACCAGTTATTCAAACTGCATTCAACCTTAAAAGTGAACAAATTAGAGAGTTAACTCCAGGGCACGCGTTAATAGTTCGAAAAAACGGGGAAGTAAAAGAAACGTTAATTAATGAGCCAAAAGAAGCTTTAAAATGCTCATTCGAACGAATTTATTTCTCAAGAGGAAACGATATTGAAATTTATAACGAGCGAAAATTATTAGGAAATTATGTCGTTCCTCAAATCTTGGAAGCGATAGATCACGATCTTGATAATTCAGTTTTCTCGTTTATCCCAAATACAGCCGAAGTATCTTTCTATGGAATGATAAAAGGATTAGAAGATTATTTGAATGATAGAAAATTCAAAGCAATTAAAGATTTAGGGAAAGATATCACGGATGAACAATTACAAGAGATTATTTATCAAAGAGCGCGGATAGAAAAAATTGCAATCAAGGATGCA
>JBILYS010000023.1:0-11755 GCA_044377625.1 Crocinitomicaceae bacterium | reverse complement strand
CTCGTACTCGAAGGCGGTGATTTCTTCTTTAACCATTGTAATTTATTGGGCTACGGAGAAGGAGACGCTGCAACTCCTGCAGTTGGAATTAGTAATTTTTACAATGATTACACCAATAACGTCACCAATATTGGTTCCATCAATGAAGGAAAAATATATAACAGTGTCATTTATGGAAATCAAACTTCTGAAATTGTATTTGACACCATTCCAGATGCAGCGATTACTTTAAGCTTCGATATTCGAAATTGTTTAATTAAAAGAACTCCAGCCGGAACTGGTATTAATTACTACCAAAATATTTTCTGGAACAATAACCCTTTGTTCAATGATGTTGCTGCCGATGACTATTTATTCCCAGCAAGTTCTGCACTAAATGGCGGTGCAGATCCGGGATTTCCACCGACACCAAATAAGGATATTTTAGGAAATCCGAGAGGTGTGAGCGGGCCTCCAGATATCGGAGCATACGAGAAATTATAACATTGGTAATTTTATAAATAAAAAAAAGCCCAACCTTTCGATTGAGCTTTTTCAATAATTTATAGTATTAATTATGCGTTTGTAACATTCATGTTATCTAGCACATCCATTACACCTTTAACAGCTACAGCAGATTCTTTCAATAATTCTTTTTCAGCAGCATTTAAGTCAAGTTCGATGATTTTTTCGATACCATTTTTACCTAAAACAACCGGTACACCTAAATAGATATCATTGAATCCATATTCACCTTGTAACCATGCGCAAACAGGGAAAATACGTTTTTGATCACGTACAATTGCTTCAACCATTTGAGCAGCAGCAGCACCTGGAGCATACCAAGCAGATGTGCCTAATAATTTAACGATTTCTCCACCACCAAACTTTGTACGTTCGATAATTTCGTCCAATTTCTCAGCAGAAATCAATTCAGTAACTGGAATACCAGAAACAGTTGTGTAACGTGGAAGTGGAACCATAGTGTCTCCATGTCCACCCATTAGAATTGCTTGAATATCTTTTGGAGAAACATTTAATTCAGTTGCTAAGAAAGCACGGTAACGAGCAGTATCTAAAACACCAGCCATTCCAAAAACTTTCTTAGAATCAAATTTCGCCGATAAATAAGCACAATATGTCATTACGTCTAATGGGTTAGAAACAATAATGATAATTGCATTTGGAGAATATTTTGCAATATTTTCAGTAACTGTTTTTACAATTCCGGCATTCGTAGCGATTAAGTCATCACGAGACATTCCTGGCTTGCGAGGAAGTCCAGAAGTAATAACAACAACATCAGAATCAGCAGTTTTTGAATAATCGTTTGTTGATCCAGTTGTGCGTGAATCGTACAAATTAATTGGAGCTGTTTGCCAAATATCTAAAGCTTTTCCTTCCGCAAAACCTTCTTTGATATCCAATAATACGATCTCATTTGCAATTTCTCTTTGAGCTAATACATCTGCACAAGTTGCACCGACATTCCCTGCTCCTACTACTGTTACTTTCATTGTTTATATTTAGGATTTATATTCTAATTTTATCGCTTGCAAAAATAACACTTATTGATAAATATTTCTGTTATTTTGTATGAAAATTGGTTCATCGTCAAAAAATATTTTTAAAAAGGCAACCGAAGAATAACTAAAGCGTCTAACAAACGATAAGATTGTGGAGAACAAAGAAAAACTGAAAGAGATTATAGAAGGATGCTTGCGAAACAATCGAAGGTCGCAAGAGGAATTGTTTAAGCTTTTTTATGGGAAGATGTTATCGGTTTGTATGCGTTATAATTCAGATCGAGATACAGCTCAAGAAGTTCTTCAGGAAGGTTTTATTAAGGTCTTTGAAAAACTGGGTGCATTTGATTATAAAGGTTCGTTTGAAGGTTGGATAAGAAGGATTATTGCAAATACTGCAATTGATGCTATTAGAAAATCGAAAAAGGACCCTTATTTGACAGACAATGATAATGACTTTAAACTGGGCGCTTCTGATCCAATGGTGGAAAAAGAAGAATTGGAGTTTATGGATTTGAAAGCTGAAGTCGCTATGGAAGCAATTCAAAAATTATCACCTGCTTATCGAACGGTGTTCAACTTATTTGTATTAGAAGATTATTCTCATAAAGAAATTGGAGAACTTCTTGGTATAAGTGAAGGAACGTCGAAATCAAACCTGGCCAAAGCAAAAATGAATTTGCAAAAAATATTGAGTGAGAAATTCATGAATATTAAATAACATGAAAAACAATTTAGAAAATAGTATTAAGGAAAGTGTAAAAGGGTACGAATTACCGTACGACCCTTCTGCATGGGAAGCAATGAGCAAAAAACTTGATCACGTTATGCCTGTTTCTCCAAAATCAAATTTGAAGTGGTACTTAGGTGGAGCAGCAACTGTTGCTGTTATTATTACAACAATTGCACTTTGGCCTGCTGACAAATCAACGTCAATTGACAATGCTAAAACTGCACAAAATGAATTAAGTAGTGTTAATAACACTGTCAATACAGAGAATTCTTCAACAACAACATCTAATAATAAATCAGATAAAACTAATACTGTATCAAAAGATGCTTCCATAAATACTATTGAAGTTGCTACCGATGTTAATCCTGTTAAACAAATCTTGAATGAGGTGAATATTATCAGCCCGTTGAAGGTTAACAATTCTAATCAAAGCACTAATCCAACAGTAAATCCAATTAGTTATACTGGAATTTCTCCAATGTCTTCAAAAAAGATTGAAATTGCTGACATGAACAACATTTGTTTAGGCGAATCCATTTCAATTGTAAATAAGAATGATGTTAATTTGACCATAATCGATCCAAATGGAACAAAAACAATTATCAAATCAAATAAAACCACTTCTATCACACCTGAATTGGAAGGGAAATATACAATTGGATCTTCTGAAAATGGTCAACTTACAAGTAAATCATTTAATGTAGTTCCACTTCCGAAAATAGATTTTTCAATTGATGATCAAAATTCATATGAAAATGGACTTCCTTCAATAAATGTTTCGGCAACAACCTCAGGTTATTCTTACACGTGGGATTTAGAAAACCAAAAAGGAAGTGTTTATGGTAAAGATATCAGTGTCCATTATTTCAATAAGGGAAGTTATAAAGTATCATTGACTATTCAAGGAGCGAATGGCTGTAAAGCAACTGAAACAAAGACAATTCATATTGCTGATGATTACAATCTTTTAGCAGTAAATGCCTTTGATCCCAATGCAAATGATATGAGATTGAACAGCTTCATGCCTTTTGCATTAACTCAAAGAAATGTAGATTTCAATATGATAATTATTGACCCTAAAGATGGAGCTGTAATTTTCGAAACAAATGACGCAACAAATCATTGGACTGGAGTTGATAAAAGAAATGGTCAAATGGTACCAGCAAACAAAGCGTACATTTGGAAGGTTGTTATACAGAATCCAGTAAAAGGAGAGAAATCAGAATATAAATCAACGATTATAAGATTATAAAAAAAGGCTTCGGCCTTTTTTTTTTGCATAACATTTCATCCAATTTATTTGTCAATAGTTAAATGTACTTATGTATATTTACTTTTCAGTCCAAAAAAAAAAATAGGCCACAGATGCACAGATTTTTTTTGTGAAAATTCGTGTCGTTTTCTTAAAATAAAATTTATCACAGAAAATATATCTCAATTATTCAAATTTCTACAAAACATTATATTTAAGATACAAAAAAATCTGTGAATCTGTGGCAATGATTAACTATTTAACCTACAAGTATTTAAAATCTAAAGTACTCTAATTTTTGAAAGTTCGCGAATTTTCAAGTTCGCGAATTCGCAATATATCGAACCATATTTGAATTGGTCTGAATACTTTGGTTTTCGAAATTATTCTAAAACAACTAAAGGGAATTGAATCAATAACTTCTCACGCTTTTCTTTTAACTTCTGTAATTGAAGAGCAGAGGCTTCACTAGTTGGTGTGATGCTTCTATGCGCTTCTTCATTCCTAATTTTTAGAACTTCTTTACTTATGGTAACCGTTTCATCTGAGAAATAACAATTCGAAAAGCGCTGCCAAACATAATTAATGGCTAATTCGTTGGGATGAACATTATCCGTTTTAAAAAAACGATAATCTCTTAATTCATCCATGACGATTTCAAAAGATGGGAAATAAGAACAATTCATTTCTTGCTCAAGAATTCGAACAGCATCCAATAAAATTGCCTTGCTCCTATTATTCTCGATTAATCCGTCTTTAATGTGCCGAACTGGACTTACCGTAAAGACAATTTGAAGTGAAGAATTTAATTCTAAAAGAAGTGCTATTGTTTCTGTCCATTCTTTAACGATGTCACTTTGTAATGAAAGTTCTTTTGTGAAATTAGAAGCTGGAAATTTATGGCAATTAGCAACTAATAAATTATTTTCAGTTAAACGATATCCCCAACTTGTTCCAAATGTCATAAAAAGATGAGTTGCACTTAAAAGCTTTTCTTTCCAATCTAATCGGACTTTTTGAATATTTGAAATTAATTCGTTCGGAGAAAATCCAACTATAGAGCTACTAGCGTCCCAGGATAAATACAAATCATTTCGTTGGATTATTCTTTCTGAAATAGCTTCATCAGATAACGTTTCTTTTATAAAGCGACTTAAAGCTAAAGGATGAAAGATTGTTCCGAAAGGATTAGAATCAACTTTAAATCCTTGATATTTTGCTTTAAAAGCAATTTCATCTGAAAAACAACTTCCTAGAAATAGAATGTTTTTTCCGTATTCAATTTTTGTTGAGAATTCTGGAATATCAAAGGAAAGTTTAAATTGATCAGTCATTTAGTTCATTAACGCTTTCGCTGTTTCGATGGCAGCATCGGTTATTTGTTCTCCACTCATTAAACGTGCAATCTCTTCCACTTGCTCATTTTTTGTCAAAATGCGCACTTTAGAAATCGTTCTATCTCCTAAAATTGACTTCTCAACCTTCATATGATGTTGCGCTTTTGCCGCCACTTGTGGTAAATGTGAAATTGCAATTAATTGAAAATGTTCTCCCATTTTTTGTAAAAGCGCTCCAATTTTTTGGGCAACGTCACCAGATACACCTGTATCAATTTCATCAAATAGCACAGTTGGTAATAGTTTTCTTTCAGAAATCATTTTTTGCAACGCCAGCATTACGCGAGATAATTCTCCACCGCTAGCCGCTTTTTCAATAGGAATAGCTTCTATACCAACATTTGCCGAAAAAAGAATGTTCACATCTGTCTTTCCAAATTGATTCATTTCATCTTTAAGTGACAATTTAAATTCCAATTTGGTCTGTGGCAATTTTAATTCTTCTAAACTTTTTTGTAATTCTGTTGAAATAGATTGAACAGCTTTCTCGCGCTCATTATGCAACGTAATCGCTTCTTTATTTAACTCATTGTTTAATAAATCCCACTCACTTTCCTGTTTATTAATTTGATTTTGAGTTTCTTCTGAATCAAGTAAATCAGTTTCCAAATTGTTTCTATAGTGAACTAAATCTTCTTGGTTTTGAAGGTTATGTTTCTTTAGAACATGTAAAAAACGATTCATTGATTCAGTCAATGCTTCAATTTTACCAGGATTAACTTCAAATGAATCGATTGAATTATTTGCTTCTGCGGAAATGTCAATTAATTCAATTGCTACAGAATTTATTCGTTCATAAAGATTATTAATGTTCTCATCAACGTTTTTAATTCGATCCAAACTAGAAAGAAGTGTACGTATTTGGTCAGTAACTTTATTGTCGCCATCAATAATTTCTGCAACAGAATTAAGAGCAGTTATAATGCTTTCACTATTTTCAGCTTTTTTTAAATCGATTTCAATCTGTTCAAAATTCGTTTGATCAAGATTCAAGATTTCCAATTCTTCTAATTGAAATTTATTGTAATCGCTTTGTTGTAGTGATTTTGACAAATGTTGTTTTAATAATTCTAATTTATTTCTTTTATCAATTAGAATTTTATATTTCTTTGAGAATTCATTTCTTGTTACATTCAAATTTGCTAACGTATCAACGATATCTAATTGATATTCTTTACTCTTTAATTCAAGCGTATTATATTGAGAATGAATATTCACTAAATGACTCGTCAATTCCTTCAAAATAGTTAAAGAAACGGGCGTATCATTAATGAAAGCTCTTGATTTTCCGTTGATATTTATTTCTCTTCTAATAAAAGTTTGGGAAGAATAGTCGAGATCATTTTCGGTGAAATATTCTTCAAGATGATATAATCCCAATTCGAAATCAGCTTCAACAACAGCTTTATCTGAAATTGGTCCTATTACAGAAAAGTCTGCTCTTTCGCCCAAAATTAAATTTAAAGCACCTAATAGAATAGATTTTCCCGACCCAGTTTCACCTGTAATGACTGTATAACCAGAATTGAAAGATAATTCAACGTGATCAATCAACGCAAAATTTTGTATGCGTAAGGATTTAAGCATTATTCTAAAATTGTCTGATATTTTGAAGAATTAGCTGGATCTAAACGCTTCAATAAGGCAACAACATCCGTTTTGTCTTTCACTTCAGCGTCGGCATATAGGTTTTTTAATTCAACTAATTTAGCTTGAACAAAATTCAAAAGATTTATAGAATTTGGACGAGTAGCAACTACTTTATTTAATTTATTCAAAGCCTCATAAATCGCTTTTCTACCTGCAATCTTATCGTCATATAATTTATCAATCCCTTTACGGTGATATTCATAATTACATTCTCTTAATGGCTCAAATAATTGATGAAGGATATTATCTACTAAATAAAATCTATTTCTTTTACCTGATTCGTTAGAACGCCAACCTGGAGCAGAAGAAGATTGCGCATTTGAAACAATAGATTGTGCCTCTGTAAAAGAAGGAGTACCACCTTTTAAAGCGAAAGAATCGTAATCCATTCCAATAATAAAGTAGGCATAAAAAGCCAAAATTGATGTTAAATTATCTCTAAATTGGTTAGGAGCATATATTAAGACAGAATTTCTAGAATAAGCAAAAGAAATATCATCATCTTGAAAATTGAAAATTGTAGTATTGTAAGAAGAGCTAAACGCTGGTCGTGAGGATTGAATCTGCATTGATCCAGCATAAGTGCCAGTTGAAGGAATTGAATTTATTTGAAGTTGTATTTGACAGTTTATACGCTCTTCCACTTTGAACTTATCTTTTGTCCATTGTGTTGTATTCATCATGTCATAAATTGTCTGTTTCAATTGCTCAAAAATTTCCTTTTCAACAGTTGTAACTTCCAAACGAGCATCTGTAATAATACTAACTTGGCAATTTAATTCTTGCGCTTTAAGTGATGCTGATAAAGCAATAAAAAAGATTATAGAAACTATAAATTTCATTTTTTGAGATTGATCAAATATTCAACAATATCTTTTGCCACTTCGGACTTAGACTTTAACTCAAAATTAGTTAAATTATTGTGATTGTCAAATAGACTAATTTTATTAGTATCACCCGCAAAACCAGCACCTTCATCTGATAAATTGTTCATCACAATCAAATCCAAATTTTTTCTTTCCAATTTAGACTTGCCATTCGCCAACATGTCATTGGTTTCTAATGCGAATCCAACTAAAATTTGATTTTCCTTTTTCACAGAACCTGCCCATCCTAATATATCGGGATTTTTTACAAACTCAACAACAAGCGAATCATCGTTCTTTTTAATTTTCTCGTTTACTACATTTTTTGGTCTATAATCAGCGACTGCAGCTGCGAAAATACCAATATCCATATTGTCCCAAACAGATTGAACTGCATCCAACATTTCAACAGCTGTATTTAAACGTATTAATGTTAAATTTTCGTGTTTTAGATTGATAGCTGTTGGACCACAAATCAGTGTGACTTTTGCACCTTGATTTAAACAGTATTCAGCTATTGCAAAACCCATTTTTCCTGAAGAGTGATTTCCAATAAATCGCACTGGATCAAGCGCTTCGTAAGTTGGTCCTGCGGTTATTAAAATCTTTTTTCCAACTAATGATTTCTTAGATAATTGTTCTAAAAAATGGTTCTTTATGGCGTTAGCGATAGTTTCTGGTTCAGCCATTCTACCTTCTCCTTCTAACCCACTAGCTAATTCGCCACTTTCAGCAGGAATTATAACAACGCCATCCATTTGTAATTGCGCTAAATTTCTCTTTGTTGTTGGATGAGCATACATATCCAAATCCATTGCTGGCGCTACAATTACTGGAGCTTTCATCGAAAGATATGTCGCTAAAACAAGATTATCACAACTTCCGCTAGCCATTTTTGCTAACGAATTTGCAGTTAAAGGAGCAACAACAAATAGATCTGCCCAAAGTCCATATTCAACATGATTGGTCCAAACGCCTGAATCTTTGTTCCAAAATTCAATTCCAACAGGGTTTTCAGAAAGTGTTGCTAAAACTAGGGGACTTATAAAATCAGAAGAGGCAGGAGTCATAATACATTTGACTTCTGCCCCTGATTTTTTTAATATACGAACAAGGAATGCGATTTTGTATGCAGCAATACCTCCGGTTATCCCAAGAAGAATGCGTTTTCCTTGCATGATTTATTTTTCTTCTGGCATTCTTACGAACATCTTATCTTCCAATAATTCTTGCATTGCCATAGCAACTGGCTTTGGCAATTTCTCATAGAACTTTGAAATTTCGATTTGCTCACGATTTTCAAAAATCTCTTCCAAATTGTCAGTCGTAGATGCAAATTCTTGCAATTTCTGAGTCAATTCTTCTTTTAGCTCAACACTAATTTGATTAGATCTTTTTGACATTGCTACGATAGATTCGTAGATGTTCGCCGTATTCTTCTCCATTTCAACTGTATCTCTTGTTACTGTTGAACGCTCTGCTGTACTGTTTTTAAAATTCATTTTAATTTATTTTCCGTAATTAAAATTTTGAAGTTCCTTATTCATTTCGTCACTGATGTCGTTGACTTCACTTTTGTATTTTGAATTGGGGAATTCGTTGACAAAAGTACGATATCTTTCAATAGTTTCCTCAATTCGATCTCTTTTTTTATTCTCAATACTATTGATTGCAAGAAAACGTGAATTTTTTAATAAAATATAAAATATTTCCTCCTTATAAATTGATCGAGGATAATCTTCCATAAAAGTTAACGCAGTCGTAACAGCAGCCCTATAATTTTCAGTTTTAGAATATAATTTGACTGCATCATAATTCTTCCCTTCAATTTTAAATCTCAACTTATCCATGATTTGATTGCACGAATCAATCAGATTTGAAGTTGGATATTTATCGATAAATTGCTGTAAATTATTTATTGCTAATTCAGTTTCATTTTGATCCAATGATTGTTCAGGAGAATTATTAACAGAGCACATAGCTGACAGAAATAGACATTCTTGCGCTTTTGGACTAAAAGGAAAACGCTGTGAGAAAGCTCCCAAATAATAACCAGCCATATAATAATCCTCTACTTCATAATAGGATTTACCAATTCTAAAGTATGATAATTCTCCTTCACCTGTTTTTGGCATCCTCTGATAAACTTGCTCATAAAGGGTTACAGACCTTAAATATTGTTTATCCGTAAATAATTCATTCGCCAATTGAAATTTACGTTCATAATCATCTCCTTTTACAACTTTATTGTAATCAGCACATGAACTCAACATCACGTGAAAAAAGGAAATGATTAATATGTTTTTAAATAATGTCATTCAATTTTATAATTATTTTATTTCAAAATGTGCTTTTTACTTCACTCTTAGACTTCTTCCAATTTGCAAGGTTGTTGTTGGTCTAATGCCATTTAATTGGCAAATTTTTGATATTGAAGTGTTGTTTCTTGAAGCAATATTTGAAAGCGTATCACCTGACTTAACTTTGTGATATTTCTTTTGGGCAGTTTGAACAGCTGGAACAGCTTGCACAGGGCTTTCTCCTTCATCCAATGTGTCAGTTGGTTTTGCTCCTGGTCTAAATAAACCTTTGTGAATAAATAAATTATCATCCTTACAAACCCTTTTTTCAAAATCAATTACTTCTTCAGGATTCATGGCAGCATCATAGAACCGAACTTCAAAATGCAAATGTGAACCAAATGAATGCCCCGTATTACCGCCTAATCCTAAAATATCTCCTGCCTTTACATCTTGATCTGGCACTACCAATAATTTACTTAAGTGCGCATAAAATGTCTCTAAACCATTGTAATGTCGAACAATAACTAAATTCCCAAAACCTCCATCGTTGTATTTAGCATATCGTACTTTTCCTGACCAACAACTTCTAACAGTATCTCCAGTTTCTAAATCTAAATCAATTCCACTATGATGTTTTCCACTTCTGTAACCATATCTAGATGTGACGATACCATCAACCGGGGATCTAAACTCACTGTGAACATCCTCCAAAACACACAACCATAATGTGTCTTTTAAACGTGAAAGATCATTTTTTCTTGCAGATGTATAACATGTATTATTGTCCCAAGTCTGAATGTAATTTAGCGTGGAATCCTTTGTTAACAATGAATGCATACGAGGATTCAAAACACCATCAAAGCCTTTATCTTTCTCATATTCCCAAGTTCTATTGGCATAAATAAACATGCGACCATTAGCAGTTTCAACAGTATCAATTATCTGCTGTGCATGTGTTGAGAAACTGGCAACAAAAAAGAAAAGAATGGAGAATAACTTTTTTATCATAACAAAAATCTTCGTGGTAATTTCAACTGAAACACCCTTATTTATCTAGTTTTACTTCCCAAATATAAGGAAAACAATAATTATTTCACTACATCCATTACTAAGACATTGTAAAAGACACTTTCATTTGGCTTAACAAAATCTAAATATCCTTCGGTACCATAGGCTTGTGAAGGAGGAACTACGATGTATAATCTATCTGACTTTTTAGCATTAATTAACGCTTTTCGCAAACCAGGTACAAGTCCATGATCTGCCAAACGATAGGTAAATGGCTTATTCGTTCGAAAAGTATTTACATACATTGCATTAGAAGGAGTACTTGCCATCCCATGAAAAACAACACTTGTTTTCTCACTGAATTTCAATTTATTATCCTTATTCTCTTCAAGTATCCAAACTTTAGTCCCATCAATTATTCTATCCGGCTGTTCTTTCTTCAAGATTCTGATATATAAAAGATTATCTGCATTTGCAGGAATTAAACCTTCAACACCTTTACTTCCACGTGCTAATTTACTTGGGATTAACACCCTAGCAAAATCTCCCACTTTCATTTCTTTTAAAGCTATTTCCCAACCTGGAGTTTGTAGTCCAAATCCCACTAAAAAAGGCAAAGATTCTTTCTTCAACAAATGATTCCCGTCTACTACCGTTCCATCCTTTATTTTAACCTTGTAATCAATAGAAATAAGATCTCCTTCGACTAAATTCTCACCCTTACCTTGTTCATACCATTGAATTGAAATGCCGTTAGATAGTTTTTTCGTTGCAACAACTTGATGTTCTTCATCTAAAATATTTTTTGATTTTAAAGTCTTCTTAACTTCAGGAGTATCAGATTTTTTTACTCCAGAGGCATCACAACCTAAAAGTAAAAAGTAAAAAGTAAAAAGCGTTGCACTCAGTTTTCCGAAGTGTAAAAAGCGATGCATTGAGCTTGTCGAAGTGTAAAAATTAAGTCCTAATCTCATTTTATCAATCCAATTAAATGTAAATCAACTACAATTGTCGAAAGTGGTGGGATTTTGTCTAAATCAC
>JBILYS010000210.1:0-4155 GCA_044377625.1 Crocinitomicaceae bacterium | reverse complement strand
TTCAACGCGCAAGGTGTTATCACTTAATTTTTTTTGAGTTGGAACTTTTTCAAATAATGCTTGCGGATAGGTTACAACCCAAACATTACTGCCATTATTTATTTTCTCAAGAACCTCTGCTCTTGATACGACATTTGCATTATCTGTTTCTTCGAGTTGATATGGAACGCGATAAGACGCAGGATAAAATAAAATGCGTTTATCATCAGGAAAAATCCCTTCTAAATCATTTAGGAAATAAGCAGCTTCTTCTTTATCATTTAAGATGAATAACTGGTGTCCGGGAATTTGATTCGCTAACGCTGAAGCGCACAAGCTTTTTGAAGAACCGACAAGTCCTTTCCAATGTATTCTTGTTCCAGCAAATTGCAACTGATTGGCAGTTTCATCAATTTGAGGAATTTTAGAAAAAATCGCCCTTAATGATTTTTGTTCCATTTATTTTTGAAGCAGACTAATTGCTTTTTCAACCATATTTTTTGAGCCCACAAAAAATGGGACACGCTGATGAAGTTGAGTAGGTTCAATGTTCAATATTCTTTCTCGTCCAGTTGTTGCCAAGCCACCTGCTTGTTCCGCAATCAATGCTAGTGGATTACATTCATAAAGCAAACGCAATTTCCCGTCTGGCGAGGAATCTGTTGCTGGGTATATATAAATTCCACCTTTGATCAAATTTCTATGAAAATCGGCAACTAAAGAACCAATATATCTTCCTGAATAAGGAGCGCCTTTATCATTTTCTGAACTTTGACAATAAGCGATATATTCTTGAATTCCTTTTTCACAAATTGCAATATTTCCTTCGTTCATGGCATACAACCTTCCAGTTTCCGGCATTTGCATGTTTGGATGAGAAAGGCAAAATTCGCCAATTGATGGATCCAATGTAAAACCATTTACTCCTCTACCAGTTGTATAAACCAGCATTGTTGAAGAGCCATATAAGACATAACCGGCTGCAATTTGCTCATTTCCAACTTGCAACATATCCTCTAGTGTTGCTAATGTTCCATTTTCCGAAATTCTATGATAGATGGAGAAAATTGAACCAATGGAAACATTCACATCAATGTTGGATGAGCCATCTAAAGGGTCGAAAAGGACTACATATTTTGCTTTTTTTGCATGTTCAGAAGTAAAGGCGATATAATCATCATTTTCTTCTGATGCGATACCACAAATTTCACCACCATTTTCAAATGCTTTTATGAATTGTGTGTCAGCTACAACATCCAATTTTTGTTGTTCTTCACCTTGAATGTTGGTTTCTCCCTGTGAACCTAAAATATGGTCGACTAATCCAGCTTTACGAACGTCGCGACTTACAATTTTAGATGCAACAGCAATATCATTTAAAATCCGTGACAATTCACCTGATGCACCAGGAAAATCTGCTTGACGGTCCATGATAAACTCATTGAGGGTAGTAACTTTTGACATGTTGCTTTGAATTTTTTGTAAATATCGGTAAAATGCTTGAATTGATTTGACTGATTGACCGTGAAATAGAAGATGAAACCGAATATTTTACAAGAAAGGTAAAACAAAAACTAAATACCTCAACAATTTCCCTAAAACGATAAAAAACAAAACGGGAATAAACGGCACTTTAAAAAAGCCTAAAGCAACAGTCATTGGATCACCAATAAACGGCACCCAAGAAAAAAAAGCAACTAAATAGCCTCGTTTTTGAATGCGTTTTTGAAATGTCATCAATTTTTCCTCTTTGATTCCGAAACGTTTAAACCAGAGTGCATTTCCAAACATGCCAAGACCATAATTGGTCAGGCCGCCGAGGGAATTACCAATTGTAGCAATGATTAAACATGAAACAGGATCGTATTGCTGACTCAACATGAGCAATAAGATTCCTTCAGAACTCATTGGTAAAATCGTTGCTGAAAGAAAACTTGCTGAGAACAAGCCAATAAATCCGATAGAAAATAGTTCCATAAAAAAAGGCCTCAGTCAATTGACTGAGGCCCTCAAAGATATTAATTCAAAGACCGCGAAGCAGCGGCGCAGCCAATTATTTCTTGATGAATTTTTTTGTAACTGTTGCTTCGTCAGTTGAAATTGTTACATAGTAAACTCCATTAGAGAAAGATGCAGCATTGAAAGACAAGTTATGTGCTCCAGCTACTTCAGTTCCATTATTTAATGTGTAAACAATTTTTCCTGTAATATCAACTACTTCAACATTAACTGTTGATGCATTCGCTAAAGAATAGTTAATTGTAGTTTCTCCAGATGTTGGATTAGGAAATACTTTACCAATTGTAATAGAAGATGAATTTTCTTCTAACGATAAAGATGGATCAAAATTTAAACGTACATAAGGAGTTTCAGTTGAATAATACCAAAGACCATCAGACATATCTAAAGTGAAAGTTGTTTGAGGCTCAGACGTTCCAGCATTAGCAATTGACAATCCAGAAGTAAATGAACCACATACAGCCAAATAAGTTGTTCCGGCGATTAAGAATGCAGGGTCAACTAAAGGAACTACTAAGTTTGTGTTAACGTTTGTAGCCGAAATAAGCATTGGATTAGATTCACCTACCCAAACGAAATCGCCTGTAGCAGGGTCAACAGAATATATTTTAACAAAAAACTCAGTTCCAACAACACTTTGACCTGCACCACCTTTTAAACGAACATTAATTCCTCTTAACGTTTGGTCAGCAAAGATGTCAAAAAGATTTCCTGTTTCATGACCATTTGTACCGTTAGATGAACTTCCAACTAAAACACCGTTATCACGAGCATAGATATAATTTGTTACATCAAATGAAAGATTTGGAAGCGTGTTGTTTACTGGCACTTCATCTACTTCTGTTGAAGTAAGTGTACGAGTTGCAAGGTATGTTCCAAGCGCAGAAGGTGTAAATGGAGTAGTTAAAACTAAACTATCAGAAGCACCTGCACTAATCGTTACTGGAGCACTAGAACCAACAAACGCACCTGTATTGATGTCAAGATTTAATTTAACATTTGTCATTGACAACGCACCTGTATTGTTTACATTCAACGTGTAATCAATTGGAGCAGTTTGAGTAATTGGAATTTGGAAGTAGTTTAAACCTACTGTTCCCCAATATGAAGAAGCTATTTCTAAGTTGTAATCAGGATTTTCATAAATTTGAATATCATCAACCAACCAGTAGTAATGCGTATTCAATTGTCCGTTTGGATCAACATTCATTGCTTCCCAAATAAACTTAACTCGTGTATTAGACGAAAATGCAGTTGTATATGCTGTGATGTCAACAAAATATTCAAGAGGATTATTGAAATCAGATGTAGCAACATTACGATCAATGTTGAAATCTAAAGGAATTGATGCTCCCCAATTTGCACCACCATCTTCAGAAATTGCGATATAAAAAGGTGTTTCTTGGTAATTACAGCAGTACATAGCATCAGTTTTAAAACTTAATACTAAACCGTTTGCAGCACCTGCAGATAAATCGATATCTGGAGAAATTGCAGCACCATCAACTGCTGTTGAAGCAAAATCAATTTCAGTAGAATTGGGAGTATAAGAATCCCAAGCCAAGAATTTTCCAGAAAGATTTTCAGGATTTGAGAAATTTACAGGATGCGTAGATCTTAACGTCCAGTAATTAGGATTTGATCCTGAAGTCGTGTAAGTTCCGTTCGTTGTTGTTAATGCCGTTGCACTTCCTTCAAAGTTTTCTGTCCACAAAACATTTAAAACTTTTTCAGTTTGTGTGCTTGGTTTAGAAGTTGGCGTGTTTGCTCCAGAAGGAGTCGTTCTAATTTTTTCTGCATTTTGCTTTTTTGAAAATGTATAAACTGGGTTTGTATTTTGTCCCCAAGAAATACCAACAAATGCAAGAGCTGAAAGTGTAATGTAGATTCTTTTCATATTCATTTTTTTTTAGATTAAGCAAATATAAACCATTTTATTTATATTATAATATACTGTTAAATAATTAACTACTACCGATCCTTCAAAAAAGGCAATGTTTTTCGGATTTCAATTAATTCTTTATTTTGTAGTGTTACAATTTGAACCATTTCTTTATCCTTTGTAAGTGAAATTTCAGTTCCTATTCCGTCAATAAACCTACTTTCACCCGAATAAATTAATCCTTTCCCATCTTCACCAACTCGATTAACCCCTAG
>JBILYS010000209.1:0-4156 GCA_044377625.1 Crocinitomicaceae bacterium | reverse complement strand
GAAGAGTGTTTTTCATTTCGAACAATTTTATAGTATTATTTAGAAAGAATTATAAGTTGTTCCTCCAATACATTTATAAATTCAAAAGGGTCAATTTTTGATGTTGCTGGGTGGATTTCAATGTTACCTTTTCCATTTTTTATTTCTAAGGATGTCACATTATTGTCAAGTAGCAAACTATTAAATAAATCAACTGATTCATCACTCATTTCAGAGTTAATCGAACAATAAAATGGGGATGGAAATAAAGTTTTGATTTTTTTTGAGGAAAAGAAATGTTTCAATTTATTTTGACCAGCATTCAATTTAATCCATTTTTCTAACCCTGTGATCTTAATTTCTATGCTTTGATTGTTGGAAGCATCTAAAGCAATCATCGAACCACCTCTTGTCGTTTGAGCTTTTAAGAATATTAAACGAATAGATAGCATTTTAATAGAATACTTAACGTCGATTTCATAGCCATAACTATTACAATATCCATCAATTTCAGCTTTTAGCAGTGTTGCTTTTCTTTCAATCGATTCACAATACGCTTTGTTTTCGAGATAAAAAGGAGATGAATTTGTTTCATAATTAATCATGAAATTTCTTTTAAATTTTGTCGTTCAGCCCATTCAGTCCAAGAGCCATCATAAACAGCCATTTTGTTTTGTAAAACCATCTCTGCTGCCATCATAACAATACATGCTGTTATTCCGGAACCACAGCTAAAAACCAAAGGACGATTTTCGTTTTGCACCACCTCAAACACTACATTCAATGCTTCAATTGGTTTAAATTTACCATTTTCAAGTAATGTTTCAAACGGAATATTTATAGAATTTTGAATATGTCCGCTTTTCAATCCTTTTCTTGGATCTGGTTCAGTATCGTAAAAACGACCTGAAGAACGCGCATCGATGAGTAAACTATTCGCTGTTTTGATATTTGATAGTACATCGGAATAATCAACAACTAGATGAGGCTGAAACTTCGCATTAAAATCTCCCGATTCAATAAATGAAATTGACTTTTGTTCTGTTTCGAATCCATGTTCAATCCAATCGGGTAAACCACCATCTAAAACAGCAACAGCTTCGTGTCCCATTGCTTTAAACATCCACCAGACTCTCGGACTTGTATAAATCCCAAGATTGTCATAAACGACTATTTTACTTGATGTATTGATTCCAAGTTTTCTAGCTTCCGTTTCAAAATCATTCGGACTTGGTAGCGTATTTGGAAATTCACTGTTAGCATCACTAAAGTTATTTTTCAAATCAACATGTCGCGCGCCTTTAATTTGAATATTCTCAAATACGGAATTTTTTCCAGCTTGATTAGTTGGTTGACTTGCATCAATGATAATCAAATCTGGGTTGTTTAAGTTTTCAAAAAGCCAATTTGAAGAGACGATTGAATTGGACATTTATTTAATTTTAAACAAACAATAAAACCAAAGTCAATACAACACCTCCCAAAGCAAACAAAATTCCTTTTTTGAAAATGGTTGTTTTAGGCATGTACATCCAAAAGGCGGAAATCACGAAAAAGAGAAGTGAGCAGCCAAAAAAGATGTTCAAATAATAAAGTGGATCATCAGTCGATGCTTTGTGTAAATGCGTCAACTTATTTAAAACATAAGGCAAATCTTTCTCCGTATAATTCGCAACACCCGTTTTCTTATTATAGGTTCCATTTTTATAAGATACAATATCACCTTCCTCTTTCTTGACTTTAAAATCTCTATAACGAAGTTCTTTTCCTAATTCTTCATTCGACAGTTTTGGCGCAAACTTTTCTTCAAATTGCTGATCTGTCTTTAAAAAATCGGTATCTCGAAAAATAAGCACGATACCACTTAAAGCATAAACTGCCATTATTCCAGACAAGAAATAGCCTAAGTATCGGTGAAGAATGCGCATTGAAATTTTGTTTTTCATTTTTGGTTTTTGATGAGGTTAAAGTTCTTTAATTTTCACGAAGTTTTTACACGGATCGACGTAATAATAACCAAGAGGCGAAGATGATGTTTTTGTATACAATCTTATTTCTTCCAAAGTTAGTTCTTCTTTTTTAATTGTGATAAAAGCCCAATTATCCATGATTCGATAAATGAAATGATGTACAATAGAATCAGAACCTTGATACAAAAGCATTCCTTCCCACGTTGAATAAGTCTTGTTTTTGGTGATGTATTCTATAGTTTCTGGAATGGTCCAATCAGTTTTTTGAATAGATTGAGATAAGCTATTTTGGAATGTGAATAGGAGTGAAAGTAGGAGAAATGCTTTCATTAAAACAGATTAATTATTGATGTGGTAATCATAAATTTCTTTAGTAATGATTGAAGGAAAATGCAATTCTTCTTTGATTAATCCGATATCTTTCGTGTAATACCGTCTCGCATACCAAAGATAAGTTGCAGGACCTATTTGTTGATATTCTTCTACTCCAATTGTTGGATAATAGTCAATTCCTGATATTGTTATTGTTGTATCTTTTACAATTATTTTTCTCATGATCGTATTTCCTTGATCATTAAAAATTTCCCATTGTGAACCAACAGCCAAGTTTTCAGATAAAATTGTTTGCATTGGAGGTGAAAGTGGATGCCCAGTAGATTTATGAGCTTGATATCCCCAAATATAAATTCCGTTATACATGGGAGCATAATATGTGTCAGAATGGTCAGCGGTGTTTGACCAATAATCTAATTCATATGTTGGATTTGTTATATCAATCGTAGAATCACCATTTGAATCGACGTATTTCCAATAAGAACCAGGGTAAACGGGTAAATAACTTAAAGGGTAAAGGGTATCAATTGTTTTTGGAATAATAACCGGAGGAGCTTTATCCTTTTTACAAGAAACAAACAAAGCACTAGAACCAATTACAAAAGCAATAAACAGTAAATATTTCATATAGGAAAGTTAAGCATTAAATGCTAATACTTGAACGTTTGTAAATTTATAACGTTGAAATGAATTTTTGATTTAGGTAATATCTTAACCTTTTTCCTTTTTCCGAATGTAAAGAATGTAACTGATTACCGAAATTATTGCAAAATAAACAAGCCCATAAACATGTAAATTGAAATCCCTTTTAATTGGAACAACCTGCATAGCACAATAGCTATATGGACTCAAGAAAATATAATTCCAAGACAGGCCGATCATGGAGCCAATTAATCCAACAAGTCCAATTCCAACGGGAACCAAAAAGTTTTTGAACATCAAACTGATCAAATATTGAATCGCTAAAATCGGCATGCACGCAATAAATAACTTCACATTTCCTTTAAGAAAGGACATAATTGGAATCATTTCCTTAGGAAATGCTCCATCCACGATTAAACAAGGAATTAAACCAGATAATATCAATCCGATATTGAAAAACAAAAAGAACTTTACCGTCATTAAAAAGACAACGGAATATTTCGATAAAAAGATAGTCGGGTAGGACTGAGGACTAGCATGCAACTGTTTCCATGTGTTGTTTTTAAATTCCATCTGTGTGATTAAACTACTTGCCAGAATTACGCCCATAGGCAAAAGAAAGATGGCCATATTGTGCCATAATTCATTGAAATGCGTTTCCCAAATGTGATCCGGATATTTATTGATGCTCGTATTATTTTTTAAAAAAGCAATCAAATAGATGAACGGAATAAAGAAACCGCCAATGATGCACAACCAAGATGCTGCGCTTCTTTTGGTCTTAAGCCATTCACTTTGTAAACTGTGTATGAAATTCATCGTTTAATTTTTTGTAAGGTCAATAAAAATAGATTCTAAGTCATTTTTAGCAATTGAAATTTCATACACTTCAATGTTATGATTGACCAATTCTGCATTGATTTTCGAAATAACAGCTTTGTCAGTTGTAGCCAATGAAATTTGTCCATTTAGCTTGATTGGTGACAAATTATACTTGTTCATCAATTCGAATGTTTCTTCTGAATTATTGGTGTCAAATACAACATAAGAGGATTGTTTTAAATGCAATTCGTCCAATGTTCCTTGGAATAAAATAGAGCCTTTGTTAATTATTCCAATATGCGTCACCAATTTTTCTATTTCCATTAATAGGTGACTGGAAATCACAATTGTCACTTTTTCTTCTTGGTTGATTTTAATCAACAATTGCCTCATTTCAATGATTCCACTTG
>JBILYS010000428.1:0-4192 GCA_044377625.1 Crocinitomicaceae bacterium | reverse complement strand
TTCTGCTGTTCATCCAGAAAGTTATAAAGTGATTCAAGCAATGGCTAAAAAGCTGAAAGTTGAATTGAAAGATATGATTGGTAATGAAGTACTATTGAAGGAAATTAAAAAAACAGAATTCCCTGAGATTGATTCATATACATTTGACGATATCATTAAGGAACTAAAAAAACCAGGACGAGATCCAAGGAAACAAGCAAAAGTATTGGAGTTTGATGCTTCAATTCGAACCATTGATGATTTGAGAACTGGAATGATTTTGCCAGGAATCGTTACGAATGTTACTGCTTTTGGTGCATTTGTAAATATAGGAATCAAGGAAAATGGATTAATTCATAAATCTCAATTAGCGGATGTTTATGTGGAAGATCCTTCGCAATTTATTTCTTTACACGAACATGTTGAGGTACAAATACTTGAAATTGATGTTGCAAGAAAAAGAGTAGGTTTAAAAAGAAAAATTTAATAAATTTACATGCGCAGGCAACCCTTTGTTTTTAGAAAGGTACTTGATGAAACTAAATTATATTTATTATGAAAAAACTACTTACTATTTTAACATTGCTTTTCACCCTACTTATGAGTTCAAGTTCATTTGGACAAAACCTAGTTTGGGCAACTAATACATCAGGTCCAGCAGCATGTGATGGTTCAGCTTACATTGATACAAATGTTGTTGTGACAAATCAAATTTGGACTGGTGGCGGTGCCGTTCTTCAAACTGGTGGCGATTCCATAAGTGGATTATGTGCTGGAACTTATATATTAACATATACTGATTTCTTTGGCAACAATTTAACAATAGCCTTTACGATAGGTTCTGGAGGGGTAAATCCTTGTGCTGGATTGACTGCTTCAGTAACAACAACAGATGCTACAGATTTAGTAACATGTGATGGTACGGTGAGCGTCATAGCTTATGGCGGATCTGCACCATATACTTATTTGTGGAATACTGGAGCGATAACCACTTTGGAATCAAATTTATGTCCAGGATATTACATCTGTAATGTAACTGATGCAAATGGCTGTACATCAAATGGTTCTGGTTACGTTGCTGATGCATCGGCAGCATTGGATTCAATTTTAATCTTTGTGAACAATAGTTATCCAGGAGTTGGTGTTATTGACACTTTAACACTTACTTCAATTGAAGATTGTACAATTGATTATGGTTCGGTTGGTTCAGCAAGTATTACAAATTACACTTATCTTACAGTTGACTCATTGATGATTACTTGGACATTGTTAGATACAAATGGACTAGTAGTAGCAATTTATACTATTCCAACGTTTATTTCAAATCCAGCAGCTGGAGTTTTTAGTGCAACGCTAATTGTTTTTTGCTCTCAGAAAAATATAGCTATTAATACAATTAATATTACAGATCAAGTGTATTTGAATTCAGCTGAAATGGGAGTTTTTGAAACTTCAATTTCTGATTTTTCTGTTGTGAATCCTTTCAATGATGTTATTCAAGTTGTACTTAACGATAATTCAACAGGAAGAATTGTTTTGTTAGACATGAATGGAAGAATAGTATTAGAAGGCAATTTCAATAATGAATCTTCAATAAATTTGAATACGGTTCATATTCAATCAGGAATCTACATTTTAAAAGTAGATATTGATGGAATTATTTACTCAAGGAAACTGATTAAATAAAAAGATTTAAATTTTATAAAAGGGCATTGTTTTTTACTTTGCCCTTTTTTTTGCGCTTGTGTTTTTTGCCAAATCACAATGTATAATTCGCAAATCATAATTAATATAGTATCTTTGCGGCAAATACAGAATTTCCTTTAGATAATACAAAGTCATTTTCTGACAACAAAATATAGATGCATTTTAACGAATTAAACATAATAGATCCAATTCTAAAAGCAATTGAAGAAGAAGGATATACAACGCCTACACCAATACAAGAACAAGCGATTCCGTTAGTTTTAGAAGGGAATGACCTAATGGGATGTGCGCAAACAGGAACTGGAAAAACTGCGGCTTTTTCTATTCCGATTCTTCAGCTTTTAAGTCAAAATAAAGAATATACTGGCAAGAAGAAAATCAGAGCATTGATTGTAACTCCAACGCGTGAGTTGGCAATTCAAATTGACGAAAGTTTGAAGGCTTATGGCCGACATGCAGGATTAACCAGTACCGTTATTTTTGGAGGTGTTAATCAAAACAAACAAACGGGCGTATTGAAAAATGGAGTTGATATTCTTGTAGCAACGCCAGGTAGATTATTGGATTTAATGACGCAAGGATTTATTTCTATTCGTGATGTAGAGATTTTTGTCTTGGATGAAGCAGATCGTATGTTAGACATGGGATTCATTCATGATGTCAATAAATTGATTCGTGCATTGCCTGAAAAACGTCAAAACTTATTTTTCTCTGCGACAATGGCGCCTGAGATATTGAAATTGGCAAGTACAATCCTTCGCGATCCAATCCGAGTGGAAGTTACTCCAGTTTCTTCGACTGCGGAAATAATCAAACAATCGTTGTATTTTGTTGATAAAGGAAATAAAAACGCGTTGTTAGTTGATGTTTTAGTTGAACAACCAGCTACATCTGTTTTAGTTTTTACTCGAACAAAACATGGTGCTGATAAAGTAGTGAAGCATTTAGCAAAACACGGAACGAAGGCAGAAGCAATTCACGGAAATAAAAGTCAAAATAATCGTCAACGCGCTTTGAGTAATTTCAAAGACAAAACGATTCGCGTGCTTGTTGCAACAGATATCGCAGCGCGCGGAATTGATGTAGAAGAAATGGAATTGGTGATTAATTTCGAATTGCCAAACATCTGTGAAACGTACGTTCATCGAATCGGTCGAACAGGTAGAGCAGGGAATAAAGGAACTGCAATATCATTCTGTGATTTCGAAGAAAAAGCATATTTAAAAGATATTGAAAAGTTGATTCATACAACAATTCCAGTCGTGGAGAATCATCCTTATCCGATGGAAGTGTTTGTGATTGAAAAGAAAGAACAACATCAACGTCCACCGCGCCCTTCTAGAAACGGTTCAAATGCAAAACCAACACCAAGAGGCGAGCAAAAACAAGCTTCTGCAAAAAATAAGGGTAAGAAAACGTGGTTCGGTAAAGGTGATAGGTACTAGAAGTTATCAGTTGCTAGTAACTAATTACAAGTTGTTGAAAAAAGTTTGAACCGATATTTCATTCTAAAAAATAGTCATTGATTGGAATGGTTTTTACTAAATGTGATTTCAACTATAAACTATCAGTTTTAAACTAATAACTAGCATCTTGTAATTTTTTGAATAAACCCATTCTCAACAACAAGGTCGCTTTCAACGTTATTCGTATAAAGTGACCCTGTTCCTAATCCTTGAGGAAGTTTATTCTTATATTCTCCTGCCAATTGACAAATGGCATTTAATCCTATGTTTGATTCTAATGCTGAGGTCAACCACCATGGAATATGTCGATCTTCGGCCAATTGAATCCATTCTTGTGTTCCAGAGATTCCTCCATGTAAACTTGGTTTGAGAATGATGTATTGCGGACGGATAGTTTCTAGTAGTTCAATTTTTTTGGAAACATCTTCGATTCCAATCAATTCTTCATCTAGAGCAATTGGAGTTGGAGATATTTCACAAAGTTTCTTCATTTCTCCCCATTGCCCAACTTGAATTGGTTGTTCAATAGAATGAATGTCCAATTCTGCAAGTTGTTTGAAAACTGATTCTGCTTGATGAGGTGTAAAAGATCCGTTTGCATCAACCCTTAAAGTAATTTCATCTTTTGAATAACGCTTTCTGATTGATTGAATGAGTTTTAATTCTGTTTCAAAATCTATTGCACCAATTTTCATTTTGAGCGTAGAAAATCCTTCTTCTAATTTTTGTTCGATTTGTTCCTTCATGAAGGTTTCATCTCCCATCCAAATTAATCCATTGATAGGAAGTTTAAGCTTTCCATGCGTGAAATCATTGTCGAAAATGATTCCTGTTCCTCCATTTTGTAAATCGCGAAGTGCAGTTTCAACCCCAAATTTAATTGAAGGAAACGTTTTGAGTGAGGATAATCCATGCTCGATGTTCCATGCTCCATGTTCCAATTCATCACATACTTCTTGAATCTTTTGCTCAAAACTTGCACAATTCTCAAAATCTGGCGATAATCCTTCAATAATGCTGATTTCACCAATTCCTGTAAT
>JBILYS010000208.1:0-4203 GCA_044377625.1 Crocinitomicaceae bacterium | reverse complement strand
TGTTTCGATAATAAAGAATTAGCAAAACATTATCCAAGAGGAGAAAATAATCTACGTAAAGCTTTTGAGCAATTCAATGCGCAATCAACGGTTGATTGGTTTGAACAAAGAAATGTAGCTTTAAAAACTTATCCTGATAACTGTATTTTCCCACTTTCAAATGATTCCCAAACCATCATCGACTGTTTCACAAAAGAGGCAAGTAATTTAGGTGTTGAAATAAAATTCAACCAATCTATCACAGAAATTAAATGTGAAAACAATTGTTTTGAATTGATTACACGAGAAGAGAAATTCCATGCAGATAAAGTGATTATTACAACAGGCGGACACCCAAAACGTTCGGGTTTAGAATGGCTTGAACAATTGGGTCACACGATCATTGAACCTGTTCCGTCTTTATTCACCTTCAATATGCCACAAGACCCAATTCGTGAATTAATGGGGAATGTTGTTGAAAACGCAACGGTCAAAGTAGAAGGAACCAAGTTAATTGGAAAAGGTCCGTTACTTGTAACGCATTGGGGAATGAGTGGTCCAGCCATCTTGCAGCTTTCAGCTTGGGGAGCAAGGATATTAGCCGAAAAGGCATATCAATTTTCAGTTTTAGTGAATTGGTTGGATGATGAAAAGGATGAAGGTTTAAGAGCGCGATTGTCTAAAATCATTGAGGAGCATGGTGGTAAAATGATTGGAAATCTGAATCCATTTCCTATGACAAGTCGGTTGTGGAACTTCCTATTGACCAAATCAGAAATTAATCCTGAAATGAGGTGGAAAGATCTCGGGAAAAACGTAACCAACAAACTCGTCAACACGCTTATTAATGACCGTTATGTCGTGAGTGGAAAAACAACCTTCAAAGAAGAATTTGTCACTGCTGGCGGAATTTCCTTGCAAGATGTCAACTTCAAAACCATGGAAAGTAAAATCGTTCCAGGAATGTTCTTCGCGGGCGAAGTGTTGGATATTGATGGAATCACGGGAGGGTTCAACTTTCAAGCGGCATGGACAACAGGGTTTGTGGCAGGAAAAAGTGTTGATTATTAAATTATTATAATACCATTGGTTTTGAAAAATGAATTTTTAAATCTTCGATGAAAGGTAGTAATTTTTCGAGTGTAACGTGCTCCATCACAACAATTTTATACCAGTCCGCAGCATGATGATTGTCTGGTACAAGGTTATATTTGTGGGCAATTTCTTGCGTCATACTTGAACTTCGAATTGTGACAATGTTGGAAGATGGATTCCTGAAATAATCAAGTTTCAATGCATCCAATTGTTCACATAACCAATCTGTTCGTTTTTGAAGCACAAAGATTTTTTCAAACCAACCATTTGGACCATATTTCGAAAGAATCATCCAAACAGCAATTGCATTTGCACCCGATCGACTTCCAATTAAGGTACAATCTTCACCTTCAACATAACTTGCTTGTTTGGTTGTCGCATAATGAATAAAGTCTTTTCGAATCAGAAAAATTCCAGTTCCATAAGGTGCTTGTGCCATTTTATGCGCATCTAACGTAACAGAAGAAACGTGCGGATTCGAAAAATTTAAATTCGTTGATTTATTCGCAAATGGGTAATAAAATCCTCCGTAAGCTCCGTCAATGTGTAATTTAAATTCTACGTTATATTTTATTAATGTATCCGTATAAATGTCAACATCATCTACAGAGCCGTACATCGTAGTCATCATATTGGCAACAACAATAAAATACGTGATGCCTGCTGCTTTTGCTTTCTCAATTTGGTGTGCTAGATCAATTTCGTCTAGCTCTTTTGTCGCATCGTTGGTTTCAACTTTGTAAATTGAAATACCAAGAACGTTGGATGCTTTGTCCATTGAATAGTGGCTGTCTTTTGAACATAAAATACCAATTTCAGATGATGTAGCTTTCTTTTCAGTTTGAAAATAATTACGATAAATCCAAATCGCTTGAAGGTTTGCTTCTGTTCCACCTGATGCAACATAACCATCAAATTGATCTTTTTCACCTTGTAAAATATCTTCGGCACAAATAGCAATCATATCACGCTCAATTTCATGCGTTCCTTTAAAGAAACTTTCTGATTCTCCAATTGTGTGACAACCAATATGATTCGGGTTTTGAACTAATGCACTTAGAAACGGAGCGTCTTTTAAAAATGATTTATCTTGAGAGAAAACTTTTTCGTCGAGATACGAAGCGGGGATACCTAAGATAATTTCATTTGTATAATTCACATTTTGAGACAGCGCATTAAAAACTGTTTCATTAATTTCTTCTTGCGAACGTTTAAGCCACTTCATGTTTTTTTTATACAAAAGTAGGCAGTTTGATTTTTTTAAAGCCTGACCAAAGTCATATTTCAGATTCTTTTATAGAATTCAACCATGAAATCCCTTTTTCAAAAGAGGAGAATACTTTATAGGGCAATTTAGGTCGATTTACAGCATAGTAAAAGTCAGCCAAAATCCGTTGAGCTAAATTATTAAAAACCACAGCAGAAGCAAGTGTAATACTGCTTTTTTCCAATTTTATTGCATTTTCTCTGGCTTCTTTTGTAACAGAAACAAATTCACCGCCTTCAAAAATAAAATAGGCTTTTTGCCCTAAGGTGATTTGATTATAAAGATCTACTAATAAAGACTGAAACGCGACATTTATTTCGGTATTCGATAAAAATTCAACATGAACAATTCCGTCATGACGCATTGCTACAATAACTTGTTCATGCACAATTTCACGAAGAATTTCTTCTGGTTGATTCATAGTGGTTTGCTGGGTTCTTTCATTGCGAAAGAGACAGTCAAAAATAATAAAATAATTGATTGAACGATAATTATCTATTATAATATTGCCACCTATGTGCACTATGTTCCACTTCGATAAACTCAGTGCATCGCTATGTGTTTTAAAAAATGAGTCTGGAGTGTTGAGTTAAAGTTAGTAGTTGCTAATTACAAGTTACAAGTTACTTGACACACTTTATCAATTTCAGCACCTATGTGCACTATGTTCCTATGTGTTTTAAAAAATGAGTCAAGAGTGTTGAGTTACAAATTGCTAGTTACTCATCCCAAATTGAAGCGACTTTATGTCTTTGAGGTCTATTTATCAGTAAGGAGTATTGAGTTAAGAGTGCCAATCTCAAATCCCAAATGCGTTTCGTCTATGTGGTTTAAATTGAATCCCGAATTATTGATTCTTTAAAAAATAATTTAACAAATCAGCTGTCGTAACAATTCCTTTTACTTCATTGTTTTCAGCGACAACCAATGAATGAAATTCACCTTTAGCTAACAAGGCTGTTGCTTCTTTTATGGAAGTGTTTTCAAGAATTGTTACAGGATTAGAAGACATGATATCCTTAACTTCGACCGTGTGGTAAACTTGTTCATTATCATCTAAAGAAGCTGTGTGAATTGCACGCATGAAATCTATCAAACTAACCATCCCGATTAATTTATTGTTTTCAATAACAGGGATGTGGTGATGAAATTTTTGTTGTTCATAAATATGCTTCAAATCAATTATCTTTTGATTTGGTTCTACGCATTTGACATTTGTTGTCATTAACGTTGCAATTGGAAAATCAAGATTCATTCTGCTAACTTTAATAATGATGGTTCAGAAAAAGTGTAAATAATGACTTTAATCATTTATTTCTTCTTACAAATATATTAATTTTACCTAACTTACAGAATCATATGAAAGCAAAAACATTATTAGAATTAGTTACACTATCTTCGACTCTTTATACAATTTCTAAAGAGACTCATTTGATGGAAAAATTGACTGCATTATCTGAACAAGGTAAAGACAAAATCAATGATTTCATGAAGGAATCTATGGTTGATGCCGATGGCAATGAAATTGAGTTTATGGATAAACTTGTATTGAAGGCTCATCAAGCGAAAGAGGAATTAGAAACTAAAATCGGCGAAGTAGTTGCTTCTTTTTATGAAAAAGTGAACATTGCACATACCGATCAATTGAAAAGAATGGAATTGCGTATCGATCAATTAAGTAAAGATTTAGCATTGGCAGAAGCGAGAATTAATCACCTCGAAAAAAACGATAAATAACGAATGGGGCTTTTCTCTTCATTACGTGAACGCTATCGTTCTTTTGTAAGGTACAATCAGATTCTTAGGGTATTTGTTCGTTATGGTTTTGAAGAAATCGTTTCGCACATGATTTCTACAGGTAG
>JBILYS010000419.1:0-4206 GCA_044377625.1 Crocinitomicaceae bacterium | reverse complement strand
TACCGAAATTGGATTATTTGCAATAGTTGCATTGATAGTTGGTGTCAATGCTCCTGTTGACCAACTGTAAGTAGTAAACGGCGCACTCGTTGAAAGTAATGCAAAGTTTCCTGTACAATACGCTGAAGGACCATTAATCACTGGAACTGGGTTTGGATTAACGGTTACTATAACTTGATCAGTTGTGGTACAGCCGGCTCCTGTTGTTCCTGTAACTGTATACGTTATTGATCCTACCGCAGGTGTAAAAGCAATTCCATTTGTAACACCATTATTCCATGTATATGTTGTAGCTCCAATTGCAGTCAATGTTACGCTCGTACCTGAACAAACTGTTTGATCAACTCCAGCATTTGTTGTTGGCAGTGGGTTTACAGTAACAGTTACAATATCGGTTGAAGTACATCCAGCAGCTGAGGTTCCTGTTACAGTATAATTTGCAGTAGCAACTGGAGTAAATGCTACCCCATTTGTCACTCCCCCTGACCATGTATATGTTGAAGCACCAGCACCTGATAATGTTACAGCCGTTCCAGCACAAACTGTTTGGTCTAAACCTGCATTTACAATAGGCAAAGGATTTACAGTTACTATAACTTGATCTGTATTTATACAGCCAGCCACAGAAGTACCAGTAACTGTATATGTTGTTGTTGCTACTGGAGTAAAGGCTATTCCATTTGTAACACCATTATTCCATGTATACGTTGATGCTCCAGAACCTGAAAGTGTAACAGCAACTCCTGCACAAACCGTTTGGTCAAGTCCAGCATTTACAACTGGTAAAGGATTCACAGTTACTATAACTTGGTCTATTGCTATACAACCAGGTCCAGATGTCCCTGTTAAAGTATAAGTTACAGTTGCAACTGGAGAAAAGGCTACACCATTCGTAATACCGTTATCCCAAGTGTAAGTTGATGCACCTGAACCAGATAAAGTAACCGATGCGCCAATACAAATTGTTTGGTCAAGACCCGCATTAGTAATTGGAAGTGGGTTCACTGTTACTGTAACAATATCTGTTGCAATACAGCCAGCAGCTGAAGTTCCTGTAACAGTGTAATTAGCAGTTGCGGCTGGAGTAAATGCTACTCCATTTGTAATGCCACCAGTCCAAGTATAAGTTGATGCACCGGAACCAGTTAATGTCACTGCAGTTCCTGCACAAACTGTTTGATCAACTCCAGCATTTACAATTGGCAAGGGATTTACTGTTACAATAACTTGATCCGTATTAATACAACCTGCCAAAGATGTTCCTGTAACAGTATAGGTAGCAGTTACTGCTGGAACAAAAGCTACAGCATTCGTAACACCATTATTCCAAGTATATGTTGAAGCACCTGAACCTGTTAATGTCACTGCCGTTCCTGCACAAACTGTTTGGTCTAATCCTGCATTTACAATAGGTAAAGGATTAACCGTAATCGTTACTGCGTCAGTTCCTGTACAACCTCCTGCATCTGTTCCAACAACCGTATAGGTAGTAGTGGCAATAGGAGAAACAACAAAATTATTCCCTATTCCTAAACCATTATTCCAATTGTAAGTTACACCTCCAGTTGCAGTTAAGGTTGTCGTTGCACCAACACAAATTGCGACATCCGGACCAGCATTAATTGCAGCACTTCCACTAACTGTTACTGTGATTGGATCAGTTGAAACACAACCCGCAGCAGAAGTTCCTGATACAGTATAAGTAATTGTAGCCAATGGTGTACAAGACACACTTGCACCTGTGGTTGATGCTAAATATGTTCCAGGTGACCATGTATAAGTCGATGCACCAGAAGCTGTTAAAGTTAATGTTCCACCTGCACAAACACCTAAATCATTTGCTACAACAACAGGAAGTGGATTCACAGTAACAATAACTTGATCTGTATTAATACAACCAGCAACTGATGTTCCTGTAACCGTATACGTTGCAGTCGCAGCTGGAGAAAAAGCTACTCCATTTGTTACGCCATTATTCCATGTATATGTAGAAGCTCCTGATCCGGTTAAAGTGACTGAAGCGCCAATACAAATTGTTTGATCTGCCCCTGCTCCAACAATTGGAAGTGGATTTACTGTAATTGTTCCAGTCGCTGTTGCTGGAGGACAGCCACCAGTTGTTGTAACTGTATAATTAAATGTTCCAGAAGCCGTTGGGGTACCACTAATTGTTGCAACATTCGCTGCCCATAACCCCGTAACTCCTGCAGGCAAACCTGAGAATGTAGCTCCTGTTGCACCTGTAGTCGCCAATGAAATAGCAGTAAGTGGTGAATTAATGCAGAGTGCAGGACTTGTTCCTGCAGCAATAGTATTTAAAGGATTGACTGTAATGGTTCCTGTTGCAGTTGCTGGAGGACAACCACCAGTTGTTGTAACTGTATAGTTAAATGTCCCTGCTGCTGCAGGTGTACCACTAATCGTTGCAACATTCCCAGCCCATGCCCCTGTAACTCCAGCAGGCAAACCTGTGAAGGTAGCTCCGGTGGCTCCAGTAGTTGCCAATGAAATAGCAGTAAGTGGTGAATTCATACAAAGCGTCTGACTTGTTCCTGCAGCGATAGTATTTAAAGGATTAACTGTAATAGTTCCTGTTGCAGTTGCTGGAGGACAACCACCAGTTGTTGTAACTGTATAGTTAAATGTTCCAGAAACTGAAGGTGTACCACTAATGGTTACAACATTCCCTGCCCAAGATCCTATAACACCTGCCGGAAGACCAGTAATAGTCGCTCCTGTCGCTCCTGTTGTAGCCAATGTTATACTCGTAATAGCGCTATTAAGACATGTTATTCTGTTTATTCCTGCGGCGATAGTATTTAAAGGAGTAACTGTAACGATTACTTGATCAGTTGACGTACACCCTGCCGTTGTTCCAGTTACAGTATATGTAATTGTGGCTGCAGGAGTTGAAGTTACTGAAGCAGTGGCAGTGCCACTTAATCCTGTAGCTGGTGACCAAGTGTATGTAGTAGCACCAGATGCTGTCAAAATTGTCGATGATCCAGCACAAATGGTAACATCAGGTCCTGCATTGGTAACAGGAGGAGCTACGACAGTAACTACTACAATATCGGTAGTAACGCATCCAGCAGAAGTACCAGTAACAGTATAAGTCGCTGAACCAGATGCACCCGCACTTATTAAAACTGAAGGATTAGCAATAGTTGAAGAGCCAGAAATAGCAATATTTGCATTTGCACCCGTTTCAACCCAAGAATAAGTCATTCCAGCAGGACCTGAAGGAGCACCGCCTATTGTAACTGTCGCACCTGGGCAACCAGAAACGTCTGGCCCTGCATTGACAGGAACATTAGGATTTACGGTAATACATTGTGTTTGGGTATATGTACATCCAAAATTATCTGTTACAGAATAAACATAGCAAGGAGCGCCAGCAGCAGTTGGCGTTATGGTTGCAGTAGTTAAACCTGTTGAAGTTAAACCTGTGGCAGCATTCCAACCTTGAGACGCAATAGTTGGAGTAAAGGAACCTGCAGCTGGGGGTACAGTAAAATTGACATCCCAGTTAAATATATATCCGTTATCCGATCCAAGATTATCTGTTACTTGAATTGTCCAAGCACCGTTTAAAGGACAACCAATTAAATTCGTAAAAGGCTGCACAGGCATATAATTTCCAGCATTGATTGATCCTGCGGCAGGAGAACCTGCCAGAGTTGTTGCACCATTAACCAATAATGTACCCGCAGCTGGTGTAAAACAATAATTCCAACCAGTACCTGGTCCAACTGTAGGATCATCTAATGGGGCACCTAAATAAGTACCATTTCCACCAGGATAGGCTTTCAGAATCATACTTTGTCCATTTGGACATATTAATACAATATTTAAATCACCTAAATATGAATGTTCAAGAGTCAAACAAACATTTGAAATATCCGCTGCACTTGTTACTGTTTGGGCTGCATTAAAGCAATTCACAGTTATTGCTGTTGAATAAGAGACACCAGAACCATCGGGTAAGAATGTGGTACCAGAAATAGGAGGAGTACAATTGGGCACATAAGGCGTCATGGTGACATTGGCGGTTAGATTCGCAGATTGCCCCAAACAAATAGGATTAGGTGCAACAGCAGTTACTATTGTCGGTGTCGTTGAAACTTGAACAATAACAGAATAAGCCATAGCTGTTAAACATCCATTTGCATCTGTAACAGTTAAATTCACTTGAAAACTACCAGA
>JBILYS010000207.1:0-4235 GCA_044377625.1 Crocinitomicaceae bacterium | reverse complement strand
TTCTTTAATCTTCTCTGCTAACGAGACTAATTGAAAATTCAGCTTTAAATCTTTATCTAAAACAACCTCTTGTTCTTTTGATTGGTACCCCGTGGCAATATATATTAATGTATAATTCCCTTTTGGCAAAGTGATTGAATAAAAACCATATTCATTCGAATATGCTCCAATATTTTGACCTTTAATTTTGATCGTTGCATTAATTAATTCTTCTCCTTTTGTGGAGTCAGAAATTGCTCCGCTAATTGTGAATTTTTCTTGTGAAAATAACCAAAAATTGGAGAGGACAAAAAGAACAAAAATGAAATTTTTCATGTTAAAAATAATATGGGTGCAAATATCGATAGAGCAAATAGGAATAAAAAGATAAAAGATGTTAATCGGCAAAATAGGTTGCTCAATGCAAAAACAATCTTAAAAGCTGAATTGTTTAAATTACTTCTTGTCCTTTTAATTTTTCAGCATTTTCAGCTAATTTCAAGGAATCTATCATTTCACGCATATCGCCATTCATGAATGCAGACAAATTATAGATTGTTTTATTAATTCTGTGATCTGTGATTCTACCTTGTGGATAGTTGTAGGTTCTAATTTTTGCAGATCTATCGCCAGTTGAAACCAAAGTCTTGCGATGTGCTGCACGAATTTCGTGAACGCGATCTAATTCAGCTTGGTACAAACGTGAACGTAAAACTGAAATTGCTTTTGCTAAGTTTTTATGTTGTGAGCGTCCATCCTGACATTCAACAACAGTCATTGTTGGTAAATGTGTTAATCGAATTGCTGATTCGGTCTTATTAATATGCTGACCACCTGCACCAGACGCTCTAAAAGTATCTTTACGAACATCATTCATGTCGAGTTCAAAATCCACTTCCTCGGCTTCCGGCAAAACAGCAACTGTAATTGCTGAGGTATGAACTCTTCCTTGCGATTCTGTTTCGGGAACGCGCTGAACACGGTGTACACCAGATTCAAACTTTAACATTCCATATAACCCTAAACCAATTATTTCCAGAGATATTTCTTTGTATCCTTTTACTGTTCCAGGTGATGAATTGAGAATGTCATACTGCCAACCCATTTCCTTGAAAAACATAGTATACATCCGAAAGATATCTTCCACAAAAATGCATGCCTCATCACCACCCGTTCCGGAGCGAATCTCCATAATAGCATTTTTATCGTCTTCTGGATCTTTTGGAATCAACATCATTTTGATTTCCTCCTCAATTAATGGGATTTTTTGATCCAATTCATCGATTTCCATCTTTGCCATTTCTCGCATTTCAGGATCGGTTTCAATTTCCAATAATTCCCTCGAACTTTTTAAATTTCCAATGAGATTTTTGTATTCTTTATAAACGTTATCTAATTCCTCAAGATCTTTATATTCTTTCGTCAATTTCACATAACGCTCCATATCAGAAATAATATCTGGATCGACAATTTTTGTTCCAACCTCAATGAAACGGTAATGAATTGCCTCTAATTTTGAAAGTAAATCTGACATATTTTAATTAATAGATAAACTCACCAAAAGGTGACTCAATAGTTAATTTTTTACCGTCATTTTTTTCAACTCGACCAACAATCTGAGCGTCAATATTGAATGATTTAGAAATATCGATAATTGATTGGGCAATTTCAGGAGAAACATAAATCTCCATTCTATGACCCATGTTGAACACTTTGTACATTTCTTTCCATTCTGTTCCTGATTCTTCTTGAATCAATTTGAAAAGTGGAGGAATTGGAAAAAGATTGTTTTTAATGATGTGGACATTTTCCACAAAATGCAACACTTTTGTTTGGGCTCCACCAGAACAATGAACCATTCCGTGAATATCAGAACGGTGGTGATCTAGTATTTTTTTAATTACAGGCGCATATGTTCTGGTTGGCGAAAGCACCAATTTACCTGCATTTATTGGCGAACCTTCAATTTCGTCAGTTAAATTTTTTGAGCCAGAATAGACCAAATCACTTGGGACACTTGGGTCAAAACTTTCAGGAAAATCTGTTGCTAAGGTTTTATTAAAAACATCATGTCGAGCAGATGTTAAACCATTGCTTCCCATTCCACCATTATATTCTGTTTCGTATGTTGCTTGACCAAAAGAGGCAAGTCCTACAATCACATCACCATCTTGGATGGTATGATTTGAAATAACTTCAGATCGTTTCATTCTACAAACTACTGTTGAATCAACAATAATTGTGCGAACCAAATCACCAACATCAGCTGTTTCTCCGCCTGTTGAATGAATACCAATCCCTTGATTGCGCAATGTTTCAAGAAGTTCTTCGGTTCCATTAATTATAGAAGAAATTACTTCTCCTGTAATTAGGTTTTTATTCCTTCCAATTGTTGAGGAAAGTAAAATTTTATCTGTTGCACCGACACACAAAAGGTCATCGATGTTCATGATCAATGCATCCTGTGCTATTCCTTTCCAAACAGAAATATCTCCTGTTTTTTTCCAATACATATAAGCCAAAGCGGATTTTGTGCCAGCGCCATCAGCATGCATTACAATACAATAGTCTTCATCACCAGAAAGATAATCAGGAACTATTTTACAAAATGCTTGCGGGAAAAGACCTTTGTCAACGTTTTTTATTGCGTTGTGTACATCTTCTTTTCCTGCTGAAACTCCTCTAAGGTTGTATCTTGTATCGGACATAATGAATTGAAATCTTAAAGATAAAAAACAAAGAACATTTATTACAATGTTGCTTTACTCACGTTTCTATAAAGGTGCGAATTTAAGATATGTCGTCTTGCAAAACGTGCTTGAGTTGGTGAGTTCACCAATTTCTGATAAGTTCCTTTTTGAACATTAAAATATTCGTATGTACTTCCATTTTGGAAGGTGATTTTCAACGTAACGCCTTTATATGAGAAATCATCAATTCCAGAAGTTGATGTTGTTAAAACATACTCTTCTTTATTTTGAGCATGTGTTTCAGGATTGATGCTTACCAAAAACTGATATGCATCAATAATTACTTTACTTTTAGATTCGGCCTGGGATTTTAAAGGATCTCCTTCTTGAAATTTATCTGGATGCCATTCTTTCACCAATTTTCTATAAACTGTTTTTAGTTTATTTAAATCTGCGTCTGGTGTAACGTCAAATAATTTTCTGTATTCAATAATGCGCTTCATACTTGATTTTTGGAGACTTTAATGCCTTAATTAGTTGTAATAAATGAAAACAAGATTATCTTCATTTTTATAATTTGTGGCAAAATTAAGGTTTTAAAGTGAAACTATCTAAATTCTCCCTTTTTTCTACTCAATTCTCATCCAAATAATCCATCATCGGCTCCCAATAAAATTCTTCCCATCCAGTTTCTAATGCTTCAACTTTATGTTCTGGAATATTTGTTTGTGTAAAGATTAATTTTGTTCCGGCTTGAAAAGGTTCGAAAATAAACGTACAAATTGAAAAATGATCCTCATCCCATTCGTCCTCATCAAAATGCCATTCTTGAACTATCTTTTTACCAGCTATTAGTTCACTGTTTTTCCCATTAATATATCCGTCATAGGCACTGAAGGTGCCGCCAATTTCATTGCTCATTGATACTTCTGATTGTGTGAATTCAGCGTGTTTCTCTTCATTCATGATTAAATCATAGATAACCTCTGGCTTTGCAGTAAAAATAACCTCTTGTTTAATAGTTCCTGTTTTCATGTTTTAATAGTTGATTAATGTCAAATTATGGAATTGTGAAATTAATTGTTGTAGCTGAAGTTGCTGTTGCTAAACTGTTTACAATAAAACTTGTATTTGAAATGCTGAACCAATCACCACTACTAGGAAGATTATTTCCGTCACCATCATACAGGGCATATAGATAGTAAGTACCTGGATGCATATAATTGAATGTATAGCTCAAGTCATTTGCAGCTAAAATAACATATCGAGATCTATAAATGAGGTTTCCCGGATTTAATGTCCCACCGACTAACAAAGGTTGAGTGGTAATAATTAAAAATACTTTGTCACTTGATAAAGGTGAATAACCGCTCGCGTATGAATAATTGATTGTTGCTTTTCCTAAATACGGTTGATCTGTTTCTGGATAAGGATCACCGCCGGTTAACGAATAATAAATTGCTTCTATTTGACCAGCAAAAGTATTCGTGAAGTCCTTCGTTAAGGTTTTTTTAGGAAAACTAAAATTACTAGTAGCAGGTTGACAAGAAGTTAGGTCTTGTCGTC
>JBILYS010000206.1:0-4255 GCA_044377625.1 Crocinitomicaceae bacterium | reverse complement strand
AGAAAAAAGTTGCAAATGAATACAGTATTGGGTTAAAAGAAATAATCGTTGTAGAACCAATGGTTATTAGCTATAAAAAAGGAAATGTGGATAATGTGAAATCTGAAAAATTAGAAAAAGATTTTGCTTCAGCAATTGAAAGCTCTGCAAAAAGTGCTGGAGTTACAACCTACTCAATTGATAGTCGTTCATTAATAAATAAAGGTACGCAAGGTTTTAATGAACGAAGTTTGTTGATTTCATTACTCAATCAACTTGCTGCAGAAGACAATGTGAATATTTTTCCCGTTGATTTTCAGTTATTGAATGAAATTAAAAACAATTATGGAACGTCAAAAGTAATGTTCTCATTGGTTGAACATGATTACTCACCAAACATAACAGGAATGGGAGTTTTCTCGTCTTTGTTATTATATCCAATTCTTTTTGTTTATGTTCCAGTAGGGATTTTAACAGGCAATAACACACAAATGAACGTTCTGATTCTTGATTTAGAAAATGGTGTAATTGAGAATGGAATAAATTATTATTTCAAAGATTCTCCAAAGAAATTACAACTTGGAGCGCACATGTATGACATCTTTAAAAAATTAAATACTGAACCAATAAATTAAACACATGAAATTTTATCTCTTATTTATTGCTTCGTTATTTTGTGGATTCTATACGTTAAGTCAAAAAAATAACGGCTATTATGGTCATAAAGGATTTATTCAAGTTGAATCAGTAATGAGTTATCCTTTCTTTTCTAATATTTTGTCAAGCGAAAACAATGCATATACCGCAACAAGTTCAGCCTTAATTGTAAAAAAAGACCACTTTAATATAGGTTTTCGGGTCAATGCAGGTTATGCCATTAAAAGAAATGTTGCATTGTCTTTTGAATATGGTCAGGATTATTCAAGTGTTTATTTAGATCCTTATAATACCGTTTACACCAATTTTGGTGATCAATATTTTGTACAACATGAAATGCTCGATATTACGACTAATGTTTTTATTCCTAAAATTGAATTTGGAACTTCAAAATCATTACTGCCAATGGGATTGAGTCATCAAATAGGATTTGGGATTTCAAATTCAAAAGTTAAGGAAAAAGACTATTTGTATCGTTATGTAGATTATTCTGGCGCAAGTTATACTGGATATGCGCATTATAGCACTTCTTCATCAGACATAGATCCAATTAATTTTTCCAATTTGAAGACAGTTAAACGTTATGTTATACTGTACGCCTTAAGTATGAGATCTCCAATAACAAAAAATTTAATGATTCATTATGGATTAAAGTACACCTTGAATGTTGGTAAAAAACAAAGTTACAATAGCTATTCCAATAATTCGAATGAATATTTCACATCAGAGATTATGCAATCTGTTGCTCAACAGCGATTAGTTTCATTAATGAGCTTTAATATTGGTTTAACATTTGCTTTTTAAGCTTCTGGAGCTAATCTTAAAACGATTCCGTCTATTTCTTCAGCTAAGTGTATTTGACAGCCTAAACGGCTATTAGGTTTTACGAAAAACGCTTGGTCAAGCATGTCTAATTCTGCATCTCGTTGTTCAGGTAAATCTGTATCTGATTCTAAATAACATTGACACGTTGCGCACATTGCCATTCCGCCACATTCGCCTAAAACAGGCAATTCATAAGCTTTGCACAATTCCATGATGTTCATATTCATGTCTGTTGGACCAACTAAATCATGTACTTCGCCTTCACGGTCAATAATTGTTACTTTAATCTCGTTCATCGATTGTTTTTTGTGCAAAAATAGTAATACCGATTAGTATTTGACACTACTGGACTAAAAAATCCAGCAAAACCTAATTCAGATCGGCATTATATCCAAATTAGGTCTAGGTAAATTCAAAGAAATGCATTCATAATGTCGAATTGTTACAATGATATAAAATCAGCTCAATTATAAATTCGAACGAGATTTGTACCGTTATAAGACGTTTGATATTGTCTCAATCCAAATTCACTATCTTGAATTGGAGAACCGTCATATAAAGAAAAACGGGCTGTTGAACACGAATCAATCAATGTCAAAAAATTATCTGCATCTGGATATAAAGGTTCTGGACAAAGCGCATCCGGATCTACCGGTGAATGTCTATCAAAAGCAACAAACTCATCAATCGATCTTCTATAAACAATAATTCCTCGAGAACCACCATTCACATAAGCCCAAGTTCCGACACTAATTAATGCGTTGTAGCTCGGTAAATTAATATCAATAGTTACGTCAAAAGCAATGCTTGGAACTGGATGGTTTTTATTCTTTTTGCAATTTGAAAACAACAGAATTAAACCTAGACATAAAATAAATCGTAACTTCATCACGTTATAAATTGACATTACAAATGTATGAAGATTAAAACGTTTATTGGTCTGCTTTTATTGCTTTTGATGTTCACACCTCAGATTCAATCTTGCTCTCCTAAGATTGGAGAAACTGCATCTAGCGTAGAAGAAGCAACTGCTATACTAGCAAAACAAGCTAAAGCAAAGAGTAAAATAGCGCACAAAGCAAAAAAGAAAGCCTACAAAGCATATTGGAAAAGCCAATCTAAACAGGCGAGAAAGTCAATAAAGCGAAATAATCGTCGTCAAAAAAAGAATGCCAAAGCAAAAAAAAGACATTAATCCAGTTCCATTAATTCTTCGGTAGCTTTTTCCCAGTTCATCATTGCAGTATCTAATTCTTCTTTTGCAAGTTGATATTCGAGTAATATTCGAGCAGATTCTGCTTCATTTGAATAATCCAGTTCTGCAATAACCAAATCCATGTCTTTGATTTTCGTTTCTAGTTTTGAAATTTGATCTTCAAACTTATTGACGTGATTATTTAATTGATTTTTTCGACGTTTAAGTTCTTTTGCTTCCTCAAATGAAAGTTTTTCTGATGTTTTTACTTGAGCCTCTTCTGAAGTTTCAACTTCTTTTTTAGACGGCTCATCTGAAGCTAATTCAGGCTCCATTTTGCGCTTTAAGAATTCCTTTACACCAAAATGATGAATTTTCAACGTTTTGTTTTCAATGTCCCAAATGCGATTTGTTAATCCGTCCAAAAATTCGCGATCATGCGAAACAACGATGAATGTTCCTTCGTAATTCTTTAATGCTTCTTTCAATACTTCCTTACTTTGAATATCAAGATGATTCGTTGGCTCATCAAGAATCAATACATTCGATGGACTCAATAACAATTGACAAAGAGCCAATCGTGTTCGTTCACCTCCCGATAATACACCAACTTTTTTATCCACGTCTTCTCCTGTGAATAAAAATGCTCCAAGTACACTTCTCAAATCTTTGCGAATTGTTCCTTCAGCTATGTCATCTACCGTTTGGTAAATTGTTTTGTTGACATCTAAGGACTCAGCTTGATCTTGCGCGAAATAGGTGATTTGTGCATTGTGACCAAGATTCACAATTCCATCTCCTTCTAATTCATTCATCATTCGTTTCAAAAGCGTCGATTTACCAACGCCATTTGGACCTAGTAATGCAATCTTCTCTCCTCTACCCACTGTGATGTTTATATCCCTGAATAGAACTTTGTCTCCAAAGCTTTTTCCCATGTCATGCATTTCTAACACCCATTTCCCAGGCTGTACACTTAAGGGAAAAGCAATTTTCATTTTTGCAACTTGATCATTGTCAACTTCAATCCGTTCGGTCTTATCTAATTTTTTAATTAACGATTGAGCAAAAGCAGCTTTATTTTTCTTAGCTCTGAACTTATTGATTAACTCTTCAGTATGTTTTATATCCTTTTCTTGCTGTTTTTTAGCTCCTTCTAAACGTTCTAAATCTTCTTCGCGTGCTAGTTTGTATTTCGAATAAGCGTAAGGGAAATCCAATACTTTACCCAAGCTAATTTCCAATGTTCTCTTTGTTACATTATCCAAGAAAAGCCTATCGTGAGAAATTACAATTACGGCGCCTTCAAATTTTTGCAAGTATTGTTCTAACCAACCAATTGAAATAATATCCAAGTGATTTGTTGGCTCATCCAATAAGATGATATCTGGTTGATTCACTAATATTTTAGCCAATTCAGCTCTCATTTTCCAACCTCCAGAAAACGTCATTAAGCTTCGATGAATTTCGTCATCCTGAAAACCTAAACCTTTGAGCGTACTCACGATTTTTTCCTCCCATAAAAATCCTTCGTGAAGATTGAAATTATGGTTTAAATCACTTAATTGATCTAATAATTTTAGATAGTCTCCTGATTCA
>JBILYS010000205.1:0-4294 GCA_044377625.1 Crocinitomicaceae bacterium | reverse complement strand
CGATTATGCTATTAATATCGATGGATTTGGAGGTAAAGTAAATCCAAAAAGTATTCAATTCAATTGGGAAACAGCTTTCAAGAAAACGGAACGACTATTCAGTGAACAAAGAAGAGTTTCTACCGTTTGCTTTAATTATGAAAAAGAAGGATTTGATTATTTGTCAGAAATGGGAGATGATGATCAAGTTGCAGAAGACAAAATTGAATGGATTTCTTACAAACAAAGTTATTTTTCAATGTTCTTGCGTCCAGAAAATGGATTCGCTAAAAATGGAACAAGTTTGAAAGTTAAGCAATACAAAGAAGGAAACATTCGCGAATGGACTCATTTAAAAGATTTCTCTACGAAAGCCAATTTAAATATTGATGATGCAGATAATTCAACAGTAAAAATGAATTGGTTCTTTGGTCCAAATGACTACGAAACATTGAAATCATATGACCACAATTACGACGATGTTTTAAATTTTGGATGGGGATTATTCCGTTGGATTAATTTATATGCAGTTCAGCCATTGTTTAATTTATTAGCTAGTTCAGGAATGGGCTTAGGAATTGCAATTTTAATGTTGACCTTGATTTTGAAATTTGTTTTAATGCCAATTCAATGGAAAATGTTTGTTTCTTCAGCTAAGATGAGAATCTTGAAGCCAGAAGTAGATGAATTAGCCGCAAAATATCCTAATAAAGCGGATGCTACGAAGAAACAAATGGAAATGATGACATTGTACCGTGAATCTGGTGCTAGTCCCCTAGCCGGCTGCGTTCCAATGTTGATACAAATGCCAATTCTTTTGGCAGTTTTCCGATTCTTTCCATCAGCATTTGAATTGCGTCAGAAACCATTTTTGTGGGCAGAAGATTTATCATCTTATGATTCAATCTGGGATTTTGGTGTTAATATCTGGCCTTATGGTGACCACATGAGTTTATTTACCATTTTAATGGCTGGAACAACGCTTGTATACACTTATTTGAATAGTGGAAACATGCAACAACCACAACAGCCTGGAATGCCAAATATGAAGGTGATTATGTACATCTTCCCTTTCATGATGATTTTCTTCTTCAATAATTATTCTTCAGGTTTAAGTTACTACTACTTTATTTCAACACTTGTTTCAATCCTAATCATGGTTATGATCAAGCAGTTCTTTGTGGATGAAGAGAAATTGAAACAAAAAATGGCGGATAGAAAGGCTGCAAATTCTGGAACAGGAAAAGAAAAGAAAAAATCTAAATTTCAAGAGCGCTTAGAACAAATGCAAAAGTTGCAACAAGAGCAAAAGAATAGTAGAAAGAAATAGTCATCTCGACTATCGCTCGATGTCCTATTTCATCGAAATAGATTTCATATTAAAACAAAAAAGGCTCGTTCAATAATGAACGAGCCTTTTTTGTTTAGGCAAACTTGCTGTTTCAATATAATTCCAATGTGCCTTTCAAAACCTTAACAACAATTGCTTTTTTCTGTTTTAAATATTACAATATTGCAACTTCGCAATATTACGTAGAAAGTCTGATTTCATTGCGTTTCAGAAGTGTGATTTAATAATTTCACTAATAAATAAGACATTGAGTGCTAGTCTAAAAAACAGTCGAAATAGAACATCGAGCGATAGTCGAAATAGAACATCGAGCGTCAGTCGAGATGCCTATTTCTTCTCAATTTTCTCATACGACGTCACAATACCCTTTATCAATGCCGAACTAAAGCCACTGTGTTCCATTTCGTTCAATCCGACAATTGTGCAACCTTTTGGAGTTGTTACTTTATCAATTTCTTCTTCTGGATGCGTACCGTTTGTAATAATCAATTGAGCAGCACCTTTCACCGTCTGACTTACAATCTTTGTAGCAGTTTTAGCATCAAACCCTACTTCGATTCCTCCTTGAATCATTGCACGCATAAAACGTAATACGTAAGCAATACCACAAGCACCAAGAATCGTTGCTGATTCCATTAAGGTCTCATCAATTACGATTGTTTCTCCCAAAGAATTGAACAAGTTGATGATTTCATTTTCTCGGTTTAAATGATCGTTTTTAAGCGAGATAGCTGTGATAGATTCATTGACCGAAGCTGCAGTATTTGGCATTGCTCGGAAAATATCGAAATCAAAACCAAGTTCCTCGCCCATTTCTGAAAGTGTAATTCCAGAAGCAACTGAGACAATTGTATGTCTTTCAGCATGAAAGAATTCCTTATTTTCCTTTAAAAAACTCAAGACATTGTAAGGCTTTAATGCAATGATAATCACATCACTTTGTTTGATTAATTCAGGATTCGAAACTGTAAATAATGTTGTGGGATTTTGTAAATGTTCAAATTCTTTAATTGACCTTTTAGATGCAATTATTTTTACATTTTCATCTTTTAAACGAATTCCGTTCAACAAGGAAAAACCAAGGTTTCCGCAACCTACAATACCGATTGTCATTTTATTTTTTTTGACAAAATTACTATTCTGTATCTTAGATAACGAACAACGTCGACTTAATTTTGTTAAATTTGTTTCAACTGTTAAAACTAAATGAGAATCATACTCTTTATTCTTTCTTTATCTTTTGTGAATAGTATTTCAGCGCATGAGTTTTACTTTGCTTTTGCAGAGGTAGAATATGATGAGATGAATAGTCGAATTGAAGCAACATTAACAGTTTCAACCCATGATTTCGAATTTTATTTGCAACAAAAAGGTATTATTCAAGGAGATTTAAATAAAAATAAAAGTGATTCTTTGAAGATTCAATTAATTGAAGAAGAGATAATTAAACACTTCAACCTCACGGAAGGAATTAATATTGATTACAGTAACAAGAATCAGAAACCCTATTTAGGCCAATTAAGACTTGATGGATTTGAGACAAATCTAACTGGAACAGTTGAGTTTTACTTAAGTATTGATGTTTATCAACCTTTAAAATCAATTGAAATTACTTTTGATCTATTAATGGACCAATATCCAAATCAACAGAACAAATTACACCTTTTAACGAGAAATGAAAAAAGGACAATTGACTTTCTTTCCTCCAAAAAAACACAACTGATTGAATTAAATTAAGTATGAAAAAAATAGCTGTTATCCTTATAGGGCTCCTTCCAATCATTGCAAATTCACAATCTAAATTTGCTCAACTTGATCAAGAATTGCCTACTCCAAACGAATACAGAACGGCTGGTGGAGCTCCAGGCCATAACTATTACCAGCAAAAAGCAGATTATAAAATCGCGCTGACCATTGACGACGTTACCCAGAAATTGACTGGTGAAGAAACGATTACATACACCAATAATTCGCCAGATAAATTAGAATATCTGTGGCTTCAACTTGATCAAAATATTTACGATGTTAATTCAGATTCAAAATTGATTGACATTGAAAAAATGGAAGACTTCAAAAATATAGGTGATATCAAAAAGAAGTTGTTTTATTATGATGGTGGATTCAAAATCGATGCAATCACCTCTACTTCTGGTCAAAAGCTGAGTTATTCAATCAATAAAACAATGCTGCGAATCAATTTAGAAAAGCCACTTCTTCCCCATTCAAGTATTTCATTTAAAGTAAAATGGTGGTACAATGTGAATGATAGAATGGCTGTTGGCGGACGTTCTGGATACGAACATTTTGAAAAAGACGATAATTACTTGTACACTATTGCTCAATTTTTCCCAAGAATGTGTGTGTATAACGATGTAACAGGTTGGCAAAACAAACAGTTTTTAGGAAGTGGTGAATTTACTTTGCCTTTTGGAGATTATGATGTATCCATTACTGTTCCTTCAGATCATATTGTAGGTGCAACTGGAGAATTACAAAATGGTAGTTCAGTATTAACTTCAGAGCAAAGAAAACGATTTGAACAAGCCAAACTTTCTGATTCACCAATTTTAATTGTCACACAAGCCGAAGCAGAAAAAAAAGAAACAAACCGTGAAAAAGGAACTAAAACATGGAACTTTAAGGCGCTGAATGTAAGGGATTTCGCCTTCGCTACTTCACGTAAGTTTATTTGGGATGCACAAGCAGTAAAAGTTGGCGGAAAAACAGTAATGGCAATGTCTTATTATCCGAAAGAAGGGAATCCATTATGGGAAAGATATTCAACTAAACTAGTAGCACATACTATTAAAACCTACTCTAAATACACAGTTGATTATTCCTATCCAGTTGCAATATCTGTTCATTCGAAATGGATTGGAATGGAATACCCAATGATTTGCTTTAATGGTGGTCGACCAGAAGAAGATGGAACATATTCTGAAAATGAAAAATATGGAATGTGGG
>JBILYS010000204.1:0-4297 GCA_044377625.1 Crocinitomicaceae bacterium | reverse complement strand
ACTGTTCAAGAAGAAGTTGGAATTCGCGGTGCAAATGTTTCGGCAATGCGCATTAATCCTGATTTTGGTTTTGGTTTAGACACAACGATTGCATTCGATTTGCCAGGAGCAGCTGCACATGAAATGATAACGAAATTGGGTGAAGGAACCGCAATAAAAATTATGGATGCATCCACCATTTGCGATTACAGAATGGTCGAATTCATGAAGAAAACTGCTGATAAACATAAAATCAAATGGCAACCAGAAATTCTAACTGCTGGCGGAACAGATACAGCAGGTATTCAACGAATGACTGAGGGTGGTTCAATCGCTGGAGCAGTGAGTATTCCAACGCGTCATTTGCACCAAGTTATTGAGATGGCGCACAAAGATGACATCCAAGGAAGTATTGATTTATTAGTCGCTTGTGTGAGCGAATTGGATAAACATGATTGGAGTTTTTAAGTAAAATTCATACTTTTTACATTATACCTTTTTTATGGTATTGCTACTTATTTAGACTCATTCTAAATTTGTACCCATAAAATATAGGATATGTATAGAATAGGAATAATAGTAATTGGTTTACAATTTATAGGGTCAATTTGCTTCGGACAAGTATTAACGAAAGAAGATTCACTAGCAGCAGGATTATTTGCTTCAGATAGAGCAACTGTGATTTCTGGCTATGGAAGTGCAATGTACGAGAACAATCTAACTGCTGGCAAAGCGAGTATTAATTTAGATAGAGTCGTTTTATTTGTTGGTCATAAATTCAACAATAAAATCTCTTTTTTCTCAGAATTAGAAATTGAAGATGCTAAAATTGCAGGTGATGGAAATACTGGTGAAGTTGCAATGGAGCAGGCGTTTATTAAATTTAATATTGATCGCAATAATTACATCACTGCAGGATTATTTATTCCTAGAATTGGAATCATCAATGAAAATCACTTACCAACAACTTTCAATGGTAACAAACGACCTTTTATCGAAAGATATGTGATACCAGCAACATGGAGAGAATTGGGCGTTGGATATTATGGAACAAGCACGAAAGTTCCAGGATTAAACTACTCATTGGCCTTAATAAATGGACTTTCAAGTGCGAATTTTGAAACAGGAAAAGGAATTCGAGGTGGAAGATTTGCAGGAAGTGATGCAAGTGCTTCGGCTTTAGCGGTTACAGGTTCCATTCTGCATTATTTCAAAAATTTCAGATCTCAAGTCTCAGCATATTATGGAGGAACTGCGGGAATTACAAATGCAGAAGCAAAATTGTTGAATTTAAAAAATGGAATTTTCGGAACGCCTGTGAGTATGTTAGAAGCGAATGTTCAATACCAAGCTGATAAGGTCTCTTTTAAGGGTTTGATTAGTTATATAAATATTGCTGATGCAGAGAAAATAAATGCAGCTTATGCCAACGATACGCCAGAAGAAATTCTAGGTTGTTATTTGGAAGCTGCCTATAAAATTTCCACAAAAAAAGGTGGGAAATGGACTGTTTTTGGAAGATATGAGTACATGGATATGCAAATGAAGCGTCCTTCAAATGCTATCAGCGACTTGTCTCAAAGGAAACAATATGTTATTGGTGGAATTGGATTCCAACCTGTAAATGGGGTTTTAGTTAAATTGGATTACACGTATCAAGTCGATAAAACGTATAGCGAGCAAAACTTTATTAATTTAGGCATTGGTTACAGCTTTTAATGAAGATAAATGGATACTGAAAGAAGGGAATTTATTAAGAAATCGTGCTCGTTATGTGCCTCTTTGATTGGTCTAGTAGCATTGGCACCATTAGCACAGAGTTGTTCACCTTTGCTAACGATTAAAACAGACGTGAAACAAGGAAGTATATTAGTGATGCGCTCTAATTTTACTGCTGAAAATAAAATTGTACTCATAAAAAATGCTTCTTTCGAATTTGACATTGCATTAGTTCAATTGGGTCCAGATGAGTTTAAAGCTATTGAAATGAAATGTTCTCATCAAGCAAATTCGCTTGTCCCGACCAAAAATGGATTTTTCTGTAATGCCCATGGAAGTTCGTTTACGCTAGAAGGAAAAGTGAAAAATCCACCGGCAACTGGAAATTTGAAAGAATATAAACTAGAAATTACAGCAGATACGGTGAATGTAATAGTGTGATATTTTAAGAATCGTATGACCCTTTTATAACACTAGATTATTGTGATTGGTAGTTTTTTATTAGTGATTTTGAATAGATTATATAAATAAAAGGAAAAAAAAATAGAATTAGTAACAAAATAGTTTCCATAAATTAGTTCAGATTAATTGGGTTGTGTTTCTGCGTATATCAGCGAGATCAGCGGGAGAAAAAAATAAAAACTGTCCCCGCAGAAAACGCTGAACAAAGCACTGAAGGATTTATAGTTGTTAATTTTTTGAATTCAATTTACAAATTATCAATATTCAATTTCCGCAATTTTGGTGTCAACCTAGCTGTAACAATTACTACCAAAACAGTTAGTATTCCACCGACAACAATTGACGGTTTTAAACCAAATGCTCTTGCTGTTGTTCCAGATTCAAAGGCTCCAATTTCATTTGAGGAACCAATAAAAATTCCATTCACAGCAGAAACGCGTCCACGCATGTTGTCTGGAGTTGATAATTGTAGAATTGTATGCCGTATAACTACACTGACATTGTCAAAAGCGCCAGTTAAAAACAAGAAAAATAACGCCCAATAATAGTTAGTTGACATACCAAATAAAATCGTTGCTACCCCAAATGCACCAACAGAAAGAAATAAGTTACGACCAGCATTTTTGGTTGGCGGCTTATAGGCAATAAGCAATGCCATAATTACAGCGCCAATTGCAGGAGCAGCTCTTAAAAAACCCAATTCTATTGATCCAGCATGTAAAACCTTGTCAGCAAAAGCCGGTAATAATGCAACTGCCCCACCAAATAAAACCGCGAATAAATCCAACGTCAACGCACCCAAAATCAATTGGTTTTTGAACACAAATTTTATTCCTGCTGAAAGACTCTCAAACAAAGATTCTGTTTTATCCTTTGCAGGAATTGGTTTTGAAGCAATAAATAAAAACGATAAAAAGGCTAAAACAATAAAGGAAATATCAACGGTATAAGCAACGGTATAGTTAACAGCAATTAAGATTCCTGCCAAAGAAGGCCCCATAACTGAAGCAATATGCCAAAAGGTACTGTTCCATGTTGCAGCATTTGCGTAAAATGCTCTTGGAACAATTTGCGACATGAAAGAGGGATAGGCCGCAGATAAAAATCCACGAATTATTCCAACAAATGCAATCGCAATGAAAATTGGTGAAGTGCCATAATGTTCTATAATATAAACGCCTTCCAAGGAAAAATACAAGAGCAAACTCGTGACTAGAATGAATAAAAAACTGAAAAAAAGAATAATGTATTTTCTATTGAACGAATCAGCAATATGACCAGAAAACAAGGAAATAATTATAAAAGGAATCGCTTCTGTGAGCCCAATCATTCCTAAAGCCAAAACATCATGGGTAATGTCATAAACTTGCCAGCCGACAATCACACTTTGCATCTGAATTCCCAATGTTAAGAAAAAGCGATTCGCCAAAAAGAAATTGAATTCCTTGATTCTCAATACTGCAAAAGGATCATGTTTTTCTTTTTTTGATTCAGACATGTTTTTAAAAACTATTAGCAACTTTTTTCGGCTATTATTGAAACTCCGCTAGGAGTGAAATAGTTTTAGCCAGAATAAAGAACGCAATTAAATGTGTTTTGGCGAGATTTTTTTTGTAAAAATCATGACAAAACTAAACTCAAAATTACATTTTTTAAAGCGAGTAGTATGTTTTTCAAGTAGATTATATTTTCTCCTCCCGTTTAATCGATTAACCAAAATAAAGAGTACTTTCAACCTCATAAATAAAAACGAAGAAATGAAAAAATTCATAGCCTTTATCTTTTTCGCAACGCCATTTTTAACGTTCGCCAGTCCTGAATGGATGCGTTATTCTGCAATTTCTCCCGATGGATCTCAAATCGCATTTTCCTACCAAGGAGATTTATTTGTTGTTGGCGTAAAAGGTGGTGAAGCAAAACAAATTACTTCGCACAGTGCTTATGATTTCATGCCAGTATGGTCAAATGATTCAAAAAGCATCGCTTTTGCAAGTAACAGATTTGGAAACTTTGATGTGTTCATCGTTGCAAAAGAAGGAGGCGTTCCATCACGTTTGACGTTTCATTCTTCTGATGATATGCCATACGATTTTAAACCAAATAATAAGGAAATAGTGTTTATGTCGAGCCGATTGGA
>JBILYS010000022.1:0-12145 GCA_044377625.1 Crocinitomicaceae bacterium | reverse complement strand
TGAGAATTGGGCTCCTTGTCCTGGGAATACAAATGCTTTCATAAAATTAGTTTTCAATTAAGGCACAAAAATAATGAAACTTCCCGTGTAGGCATAAAAAAAGGGTCAGTATTGCTTTTGACCCTTTCAACAATTGAGGTAGAAATTATTTTCTAACTATCAATTTTTCAGCAGATACAGTTCCATTAATTGAAACGTTCAACATATAAACTCCACTTGATAAGTTTTCAGTATTAACATTTTGTGCACCGTTAACAGTACCTAAACCATTTGTGCAAACAACTTTACCAGCAAGATCAGTTACGTTGATTGTAACATTTGATTTGTTAGTTAAAGAAACAGTTGGTTTGAGTAAAAAAAATTAAATTAAATTTCTTGGTAATCAAAACTTAAAAAGAAAAATCCCGAGCATCAAAGACACACGGGATTTAACTTTCAAGTGAGAGGTGGAAGCCAACCCACAAGGTTTTAATAAAAAAAGTCCTTCAAATTTCTTTGAAGGACTTAGTACTCGGAGCGGGACTTGAACCCGCACGCCCATACAGGCACAGGATTTTAAGTCCGGCGTGTCTACCAATTCCACCATCCGAGCAGACTTGGAGCGGGAGACGAGATTCGAACTCGCGACCCCAACCTTGGCAAGGTTGTGCTCTACCAACTGAGCTACTCTCGCATTTTGCTTATTTCAATTTCTTCTTGGTCTGAAGAACTCACGATTCCAATCCGTCAGCTGACGGATTGTGCTCTACCAACTGAGCTACTCTCGCATATTTCAAAAATACAGTTTTAATGCTGTACTCCCTTTAGTTTAAAGAAAGCCGATGCTTCCTTTTGTAACGGGCGACAAATGTATAAAGTTTTTCTAAAATTCAATAGTATTTTAAAACTTTTTTTGAAGTTATTTTATCCGCCAGTTATTTTTTTGATTTCATTTAACTTCATTAATGCCTCTACTGGTGTAAGTGAATTAATATCAATAGCAATTAATTCTTCTCTAATCTGCTCAAGAACAGGGTCGTTTAGTTGAAAGAAGCTAAGTTGCATATTTTCTGAAGCCATTGCATCTTTCACTTTTGTCTTCATACTTTGTTTCCCTCCCATGTCGTGTGAAGACTCCAATTCTTTTAACATAAGTTCTGCTCTAGACAAAACTTGTTGTGGCATTCCAGCTAATTTGGCTACATGAATTCCAAATGAGTGTTCGCTACCCCCTGGAACCAATTTCCGCATGAAAAGTATTTTGGAACCAATTTCTTTGACTGAAACATTGAAATTTTTGACTCTTTCAAACTTTTTAGTCATTTCATTCAACTCGTGATAATGTGTTGCGAACAAAGTTTTTGCCTTTACTTTTGGGTTTTCATGCAAGTATTCTGCAATTGCCCATGCAATCGAAATCCCATCATACGTGCTTGTTCCTCTTCCAATTTCGTCTAAAAGAATCAGACTTCTTTCCGAAAGGTTATTCAAGATACTCGCTGTCTCATTCATTTCTACCATGAATGTTGATTCACCAGAAGAAATATTATCGGAAGCCCCTACTCTTGTGAAAACTTTATCGACCAATCCAAGTTCAGCTTTTTCAGCAGGAACAAAAGATCCAATTTGAGCCATCAAACTAATCAAAGCAGTTTGTCGCAAAATGGCACTTTTCCCACTCATGTTTGGACCAGTAATCATGATGATTTGTTGCTTATCGCAATCTAAATAAACATCATTTGCAATATATTCCTCCCCAACTTTTAATTGCTTTTCAATAACGGGATGTCTTCCTTGGACGATTTCAAGCGCATAACCATTATTAATAGCCGGTAAATTATAATTATTTTGAATAGCAACATTCGCAAATGACAAAAGGCAATCCAACTGTGCAATTAGAAAAGCATTGTGCTGAATTAATTGAATATAATCAGCCATTTCGAACACAAGATCTTGAAACATTTTTGTTTCAATCGCATGAATCTTTTCTTCTGCACCCAAAATTTTTGTTTCGTATTCCTTTAGCTCTTCTGTAATGTATCTTTCCGCATTAACAAGTGTTTGTTTCCGAATCCATTCTACAGGAACTTTATCTTTATGCGTATTTCGTACCTCCAAATAATATCCGAAAACATTATTAAAAGCGACTTTTAAACTTGGAATACCGGTGCGTTCAGATTCTCTATTCTGCAAATCTTCCAAGTATTCTTTTCCATTAAAAGAAATTGTTCTAAGCTCATCCAATTCTGTATTACAACCTTCTCTAATGACAAAACCTTTACCGATTTGGATAGCTGGCTCATCTACTAAACGGGTTTCTATTAATTGAATTAGTTTCAAACAAGGATTCAACTGATCGGTGATTTTTTTCAAAAGCGAACTATCCGTATCACTTATTATCTTTTTAATCGGATCAATTTGAAGTAAAGTCCTCCTCATTTGGATTACTTCTCTTGGGTTCACTTTTCCAACTGCAACTTTCGAAATCAAGCGTTCAATATCTCCGATTTCATTTAATCGTTCTCCAATTTCAAATGCATTTTGAGTCGTTTCTTTCAAATATTTTACTGCTTGAAGTCGGTCATTTATTGGTTGTTCATCCTTTAATGGTAAAACAATCCAACGTTTCATCATACGTCCACCCATTGGAGTTTTTGTTTGATCTAAAATATCAGCTAAAGTGGTAGCATTTTCATGCGGAGAACTTATTAATTCTAGATTACGAACAGTAAATCGATCTAGCCAAACATATTTTTCTTCTTCAATGCGAGAAATAGAAGTTATATGTCCAAGTCTATTTTGTTGATTTTCTGACAGGTAAAACAATATCGCTCCAGCTGCAATGACGGCCAAATTCAAATTTTCAACTCCAAATCCTTTCAAAGATTTCGTTTCAAAGTGATTATTTAGTGATTCATTTGAAAAATCTTTTGTAAAAACCCAATCTTCCAAACGGAAGGTATAATATTTATCGCCAAAAAGTTCCTGGTATTCCTTTGATTTATTTTTCTGATAAAGAATTTCAGTTGGCTCGAATCCTTGAATCAATTTATCAATATATTCTTTACTTCCTTGAGCAACCAAAAATTCGCCTGTTGAAACATCTAAAAAAGAAATACCATGTTCCTCTTTATCAAAATGAATAGCGCACAAAAAATTGTTTTTATTCTTATCTAAAACATTGTCATTGAAAGAAACGCCTGGAGTAACCAATTCCGTAACACCTCTTTTGACAATTGTTTTTGTCATTTTTGGATCTTCCAATTGATCACAAATAGCCACTCTCAACCCTGCTCGAACTAATTTTGGCAAATAAGTATCAATTGAATGGTGAGGGAATCCAGCTAATTCTATTTCAGAAGGAGAACCTGCTCCTCTTTTGGTTAATGTTATTCCTAGTATTTTTGAAGTTCGAATAGCATCTTCACCAAATGTTTCGTAAAAATCACCCACACGAAAAAGCAACAAAGCTTGAGGATGGCGCGCTTTGATTTGATTGTATTGCTTCATTAAAGGCGTTTCGTTCGCGCTTTTTTCTTCTTTTTTGGTCGCCAAGTGGAATGAATTTGTGATTTTTGTAGGTAAATTTAAAGCCTAGCAGCGAGTAGACAAAACTTCTTCGTTGTATATTTTCAACAAAATGAATAAAAAACTTAAATTATGGGAACTCGATCGCGTATCTGAGGAAGATTTTAAGCAACAAAAAAAATTTCCCATCATTGTTATTCTCAATGATATCAGAAGTTTAAACAACATTGGATCCTTCTTTAGAACCGCTGATGCATTTAATGTTGAAAAGATTTATTTGTGTGGAATAACAGCCATCCCTCCTCATCGAGATATCCAAAAAACGGCATTGGGAGCAACAGCAACCGTTGAATGGGAATACCGACAATCAATCGATGAACTAATTAAGGAATTAAAAGAATCAAGTATTTCAATTTGTAGTATCGAACAAACTGAGAAAACTACATTCTTAAATGAAATCCAAACGTTAACCGATTCAAAATTTGCACTTGTTTTTGGGAATGAAGTGAATGGTGTTGACCAAAAAGTAATTGATGAATCTAATTACATTATTGAAATTCCGCAATTTGGGACAAAACACAGTTTAAATGTTGCTGTTTGCGCTGGGGTGGTGATTTGGGAATTTGCCAAAAAGTTTATTTCAAATTAATTTTCACTATTTTTAGTTTTACTTTAAACCTAAAATCTTGTTAAACTTTTTAAAATCAAATCGATATATATCGATAGGAACGAACCCCTCATTTCAGCTTGAATTTAATAATCGTTTGAAAATTTTAAATATTTTCACTTGGACGTGTATTCTTTTTTGTACTCCCTTTTATGTGTCAATGTTCATTTTGAACAACCATCAAACTGGTTTTCTATTTGTTATTATACAATTTCTTTTTGCTTTATCACTGTGGTGTAACAAGCGAGGACATTATTCTGTTTCAAAGCTTTTAATCTTACTTACTACAAATTACAGTGTGCTATTTTTGAATTTTACCTATGGATATAATTCCGGATTTTACCTGTATTATTTCACCTCACCACTCATTGTGTTTTCAATCTTTCGCTTACAAGATCGCTTTCAATCGATAATAAGCCTTTTTTTATATTTAAGTTCATTCGCGATTGCATCACTTTCTCATTCAAAAGGGATAGAGTCCTTTATTATCATTGCTTCCAGCACGTCGTCTATATTGTTCTATGTAAATTCAATTTTAGTTTTTTGTTTTTTGGTAGTCCTATCAATAAGTTTTTCCAAATTTCATACTGATGTGTCAAATCAAGTTATTAAAAAAAATATAACGCTCAAACAAAATCAGATTCAACTCGAGCAATTATTAAAAGACAAAAACATTTTGCTCGCTGAAACGCATCACCGAGTTAAAAATAATCTTGCTGTGATTAGCGGAATCTTTGATCTTCAAATGTTTTTTGAAAATGATCAACGAATTAATGCGATAATGACGAATGCTAAAAACAGGATTAAATCTATGAGTTTAGTTCATGAATCATTGTACAGTCAATCAATTGTATCAAGAATTGATTTTAAAATGTATGTTGAATCACTTGTGAAAGAGCTGAAAAACTCCCTACAAATGGAAAATGAAATTTCATTTCAACTAGAGATAGAGGATATTCATTTAGATTTATCTTCAGCAATTCCATGTGGCTTAATCATCAATGAAATTGTCACAAATTGTTTTAAACATGCATTTAAAGACACGTCTAATCCAAAAATTAAAATTCAAATGAATTTCAATGAAACGTTTACTTTAAGTATTCATGATAATGGATCTGGATTTGACTCAGAAAACAGAGCTGAACAAAATACTCTTGGGTTAACTTTAATTGATGCATTGGTGAACCAATTAAATGGTTCTTATTCTTTTCAAAAAGCTCAGGGCACATTAATTAATATTTGTTTCAAAAACAATGATGATAAGAGAATAGAAAATATCCATATTTCATAAATATAGGTCTTCAAAAATCCATTTTATTATTAATGAATAATTAACTTTGCCACTTATATTCAGAATTAACAATGATACAAACAGATATAATAATAATTGGAGCAGGACCAGTTGGCTTATTTACCGTTTTTGAAGCAGGTCTTTTAAAATTAAAATGTCATTTAATTGATTCTTTGCCACTGCCTGGTGGACAATGTTCAGAAATTTATCCTAAAAAACCCATTTATGATATTCCTGGATTTCCAAGTATTTTAGCTGGAGATTTAATAGACAATTTAATGGAACAAGCCGCTCCATTTAAGCCAGGATTTACTTTAGGAGAAGCCGCTTTGACGATCGATAAAACAGCAGATAATAAATTCATTGTTACAACTATTAAAGGAACGAAACATGAAGCCCCAATTGTTATGATTGCTGGTGGCTTGGGTGTTTTTGAACCAAGAAAGCCACCAATTGAATCTATAGACAAATACGAAGATAAAGGCGTTGAATACATCATCAAGGATCCAGAATTTTATAGAGGAAAACGCGTTGTGATTGCTGGTGGAGGTGATTCTGCATTGGACTGGTCCATTTTCCTTGCAGAAAAAAACATCGCAAAAGAAGTAGTATTAGTGCACAGAAGTAGTTCTTTTAGAGGCCATTTAGATTCCGTTCAAAAAGTAATAGACATGGCTGAATCTGGAAAAATTATTTTAGTTACTGAAGCTGAAGTAACTGGAATTAACGGGTCAGATGTTTTAGAAAGTGTCGTGATTACGCATCAAAAAGATGGCGAAATTATTCGTGAAACCGATCATTTGATTCCACTTTTTGGTCTTAAACCTAGTTTGGGTCCTATTGCAGATTGGGGATTGGAAATTGATAAAAATGCGATAAAAGTCAATACAATAGATTATTCCACTAATATTCCAGGTATTTATGCTATTGGTGATGTTAACACCTATGAAAATAAGTTAAAATTGATCTTATGTGGATTCCATGAAGGGACTCTTGCTGTTCAATCGGCTTTTGCTAGAATTCATCCGGATAAGAAGAATATTTTGAAATACACTACGGTGAATGGTGTTCAAGGGTTTTAACCAAATAGAAATGAATTAATATTTAAAAAACTCGTCATTACAGATGAGTTTTTTTGTGCTTAATAATTGAATGAAATACTTTAACTTTGACATTCAAATTTATAGTATGAAATCAGTAACTGTATCGGAATTAAAACAAATGATTGACAATAACGAGGATTTTCAATTAATTGATGTCAGAGAGCCTCATGAAAATGATATTTGTACCTTGAACGGATTGTTAATCCCATTAGCAGAAATTCCAAACAACATTGATAAAATTAACAAAGAAGGCAAAGTGATAATTCAATGTCGTTCTGGAGCAAGAAGTGGTAACGCTGTCCATTTTTTAGAAGATAATTATGGTTTTGAGAACTTATACAATCTTACAGGCGGAATCCTTGCTTGGGCCAATGAGATTGATCCAACAATGTCAACATATTAAAATAGGATGAATCGTAAGAATATCAATGCTGTTGTAATTCTTGGAATTATTTCCTTGGCCAGTATTCTTGTGGTTCAAATGGTTTGGATGCGAAAAACAATTTCAATTCAACAAACCAATATTGCAATTCAGGAAAAAGAAGACAGTTTGAATCTCAAGCAGTTTTCTGAACAAGCACACATTGCATTAAGAAATTTATTGGAAGAAATCTCCACTCAAACAGCAGACAGTTCAGATTTGTATGGTGCTGTAAAACAAGTTCGTACGAATTATTTCACAGTAGATATTAATGAGGAATTACATCCTTATTATTTAGAAACACTACTAAAAAAAGAATTTTACGACCAAAACATTCACCAAGATTTTCAATATGGTATTTACGATTGTTTCACAGATTCAATTGTTTTTGGAAATCTGATAAAATTCACAAAAGATTCTCTTTACGCGCCCGTTTCAGATACAATAACTGGAATAACTTCTGCAAAATTAAGTTGGAAAAAGGATGGTCATTATTTCACAGTTTATTTTCCAAATGTGATATCAGAGTCGATTAGTAATTCAGAGCCATTAATTTCACCGTGGATTTATGTTTCGATTATTGTTTTATTAGTTCTTGTGTTTTTTGGATATACGTTAACCGTCATTTTGCGTCAAAAAAGATTGTCAGAAATAAAGACAGATTTTATTAATAACATGACACACGAATTGAAAACACCAATTGCAACAATAGCGCTTTCAAGTGAAATGTTATTGCGCAATGATTTTTCAAATGATGAAGAAAAATTAAAACGTTATGCTGGAATTATTCACAAAGAAAATAAACGTTTAGAAACTCAAGTTGAACGGGTTTTGAATGTCGCGAAATTGGATAAAGAGCATTTAGTTCTAAGCAAAGAAATAATGGATATTCATGAGTTATTAGAAGAAGCTCAAGAAAATATCAATTTCAATCAATCAGAACAAGGGGTTAAAGTTGAACTGAATTTAAATGCCGAATCCGGTGAAATCAATGCTGATCCAGTTCATATTACGAATGTGATTTATAATTTACTAGACAACGCTGTTAAATATTGCGAGACAATTCCTGAAATTAAAGTCACCACAAAAACAGATAAAAAAGGAATTATTATTGAATTTACAGATAATGGAATTGGGATGAAACGGGAAGAACTCAAAATGATTTTTGATAAATTTTATCGGATTCCAACAGGTAATTTGCACAATGTCAAAGGCTTTGGTTTAGGGTTATATTATGTTCGTTTAATTATTCAAGAACACGGAGGTACTATTGACGTTAAAAGTCAAGTCGGAAAAGGAACTACGTTTACAATTTGGCTTCCCAAAAATTAATTCAAAACGGTTTAAACAAATGTCATCTTCACAACTTAAAATAGAATTAGCAGAAACAATTCGCCATTATAATTCAAAAGGATGGTCGCCAGCAACTTCAACAAATTATTCTTTTAAGGATGAAATGGGAACTATCTGGGTTTCAAAATCAGGAATTGATAAATCACAATTTGATTCTAATGACTTTATTACTATTACAAAAGAAGGCATAGCTTGCGGTGAATTTGAAGGATTAAAACCCTCAGCTGAAACATTAATTCATTGTGCTATTTATGAATTATTTCCTCAAACGACAGTTATATTGCACAGTCATTCAGTTTATCCTGTTTTGATTTCGTCTCAAATGGCAGATACATTAATTGTTACTGGTTACGAAATTCAGAAAGGATTTGAAGGACAAACAACGCATGAAAACTCATTAGAAATCCCAATTTTTGATAACACCCAAGATATTGTGACTTTTGCGAAAACTCTTCGTCAAAACAAATCTAAGATTCAGAATCATTCTTTTATCATGCGAAAACATGGGACCTACGCTTGGGGAAGAAATTTATTTGAAGCAAAAAGACATTTAGAAACTTTGGAGTATTTGTGCCAATGTGAGTGGATGGCTCAACAAAATTCGTAATTCATAATTCATAACTTGTAACTAGCAACTTGTAACTAAAAAGAAAATGGCGATACTTTCAATACCGGAACAAAACATAGAAATTCGAGATTCAAAGGAAATCAAAGAATTTTTTAATGCGCGCGGGATCTTTTTCGATCAATGGAATTGTTCTGTTGTTTTTAACGACGAAGCAACTCAAAAAGAAATTTTAGATGCTTATTCCAAAGACTTAAATCCGTTTATGGAAAGTGGTGGGTATTTAACGGCAGATGTTATTTCAATAAACAAATTGACAGAAAATTATGATGCTATTCGATCAAAATTTTTGGCAGAACATACACATTCTGAGGATGAAATTCGCTTTTTTGTGGATGGCAAAGGAATCTTTTGGTTCAATTTAGAAACAGAACCAGTTTTTAATCTACTTTGCGAAAAAGGTGATTTAATTTCAGTACCGGCTGGAACAAAACATTGGTTTGATGCTGGAGATAATAACCCATTCGTCAAAGCAATTCGTATTTTTATTGATATGAGTGGTTGGGTTCCAAATTACACAGAATCAAAACTTGAACAGAATTTTTCTAATTTTAAAATGCCCGTCTGAAGTAATCTAGAAATTATAAACGTACCCAATATTTATTCCCCAGTACATCAAAGAAGTGTGATACAATTCCCCAATTTTATGCTCATGAATTTCGTTTGTAGACAAATTGATGAAAGTAGAATTGATATCAGCATCTGCGTGAGTCACATTGGTCCCATGAATTTCATCTTTCATATACCTAACATTCACATAGTCAAAGTGATTAAAACCATTTAAAAAACTTCCAGAAACCACCAATTTATGTTTGTTTTCCTCTTCAAAGTTTTTGAAAATTCTATCAAAAGAAATTTCAACTCCTAATTCCCCACCATATACAAAACCAATATCTTTTTGAGTTGTTTTTCTATCTAGAGGTTTGCAATCATCCACTGATGATGGATCTGTAATTACGATATTAGTTCGGTATTTTGCTAAACCAATTTGAGGGGTAATAAATCCTCTAACTGCTCTAAAATCATTTCCAATCATAAATTTCGTTCCGAGCAAATATTTTCTCAAGGAACTTTTGTAATAAACGTCTGTGGTTGTTTGACTCGAATCAGAAAAGAAATACGTTTGTTCGAGGGATTTTTGAGAATATGTTCCCCAACTTCCTTTGAGTTCAATATAAAATGGCGCACCATAAAAAGGACTATAAGAACCTTGAATACCAAAACCAATGTTGGTGTTCATGTTGGGCATTATACTTTTAATTGGGCTATCAATTGGAATAAAAGCTCCAATTTGACCTTTTTGAGAATGAGAGAATATGCTAACGAAACTAAAAGTCAAAAATAGTAGTGCTCTTTTCATAAGTCTTTATTTTAAGTTTGACTATCAAAGTCATTTTATGTTACAGCGCATTAGCAATTTTTATACCATATAAGATGAAGCAAATACTATTTGATGTTTATCTTTACAACATGCAAATCAAAAACGTCAAGTATATTCTAACTGATATTGAAGGAACAACAACTTCAATTAGTTTCGTTTATGATACATTGTTTCCCTATTTTAGAAAACATATTTTTGAATTAAAGGAATTAACACATTTGCAAGAGATTCAAGAAGCGTTTAAAAAAACGGTTGAATTAGCCTATTCGTTGGAAGGTGAAAAAATTAGGTCTGTTGATGAAATCATAGAAAAGCTTTTGCAATGGAGTAAAGAAGACAGAAAAATAACTCCGTTAAAAACTGTTCAGGGTATTATTTGGGAAAATGGCTACAAGAATGGTGAAATAAAAGGTCATGTGTATCCTGATGTTTCTAATTCATTAGAAAGATGGCAAAAATCAGGTATTAAAATGGGCGTCTTTTCTTCTGGTTCAATTGCTGCTCAAAAATTAATTTTTGGGTACAGTGAAAGTGGTGATTTAACGCCCTTCTTCTCCAATTATTTCGACACAACTATAGGAACAAAAAGAGAAAAAGAAACCTACCAGAAAATAGCCGAAGAATTATCACTAAAGCCATCTGAGATTCTTTTTCTTTCTGATATTATGGAAGAATTGGAAGCTGCTGATCAAATTGGTTATCAAACAATTCAACTTACTCGACCTGGAACTGAAGCAAATTGGAAGAATATTGCTACCGATTTTAATCAAATAGAAATAACAAAAAACTGAATCAAAATACATGAGTAAATTTCGCACAATTTGGACTACAGAAGACAAATATGTTGAGGTAATCGACCAACGGAAACTACCGCATGAATTTGTGGTTGTTAAGTTAGAAACATACGAAGATGCTGAAGAAGCGATCAAAGAAATGACCGTTAGAGGAGCTCCTCTAATTGGCGCTACTGCAGCTTATGGAATTTATTTAGCAGTTAGAGAAATGATTGAAGACGAATTGGAAGGAACATTTCTAGATCAAGCATTTTCTGACTTGAGAGCTTCTCGACCAACTGCAGTTAACTTGTTTTGGGCATTAGATAAAATGCGTGTTGCATTAGATAATTGTGAAACAGACTTTTTAACATGCGCGTGGGATGCAGCAAATGCCATTGTTGAAGAAGATGTTGAAACGTGCAGAATGATAGGCGTTCATGGTTTACCGATAATTGAAGAACTTGCCAAAAACAAAAACGGTGAAGCCGTAAACATTTTGACACATTGCAATGCTGGAATGCTGGGATGTGTGGAATGGGGAACAATTACCTCTCCGATTTATCAAGCAATTCAAAAGGGAATTAAAGTTCATGTTTGGGTGGACGAAACACGACCTAGAAACCAAGGTTCAAATCTTACTTGTTATGAATTAACCAAACACGATGTTCCACATACGTTGATTGTTGACAATGCTGGAGGACATCTCATGCAGCATGGAATGGTTGACATGGTGATTGTTGGGACAGATAGAACTACTAGAAATGGAGATGTTGCAAATAAAATTGGTACCTATTTAAAAGCGCTTGCTGCGAAAGACAACAATATTCCATTTTATGTAGCTTTGCCTTCAACGACTTTAGACATGTCAATTCGTGATGGATTGAAAGAAATTCCGATTGAAGAACGCAATCAAGATGAAGTGCGGTATATGATTGGTAAAGGACCATCTGGAAAGATAGAACCCGTTTTAATTTGTCCTGAAACAACTCCTGCTAGTAATTACGGGTTTGATGTAACACCG
>JBILYS010000203.1:0-4302 GCA_044377625.1 Crocinitomicaceae bacterium | reverse complement strand
TAACCACATTTTCCACCCTTGAAAGGACCGCTGAATGATTGAAGGCTCTGTCATTTATTGAATAGGAGTGAGTGGAACATCAATTTCCCAATTTGCTCTAACAGTTGTTGGTTTTGTGAAATTAAACACCTTTTCAGGCTGCAAGTTCAAAGCTCTATTTCCTGGATCCCATTTGAAATTGGCATTCAAGTCTTCTATCACACGAAACTGATAAATTCCTGGTTCAAGATTCAAAAAAGAAACTTTACTACCGTCAAAATTCAACACTTTTTGAACGACTTTGTTGTTCTGAAGAAGTTCAACAATGACATTTTGCTTGAATTGAGAAATGTCAACATGAATGATTCCATAATCCTTTTCCTCTTTTAAAGTAAGAAACAATGAAATAGAATCTGACAAGGTGTTTTGTTGACCTAGAGCGGCACCTTTTTGAAAAACAACTTGAATTTTCGAAATGTCCTTTCTGTCAAAATCAAGCGTTAGTTTATTCATGTCAATTTTTGTTTCGAAAGGAATAGCAAGTGAATCCTTTAGATTAAGGAGTTTAATTTTATAATTATCGACGGTTACAATCCTGTCATTCACCGTAAAGGAAACAGTTTCGTGATTTCCAATCTGGTTATTCTTGAAGTTTGGAATTAAACGCAAAGCACTAGCTTTTTCCTTTTCCGTGATTCTTAAATTCAACGTGTCCGAAACATTTTCTCCTTTTACAATGAGTTCAAATTTTGTTTCAGCTTCTGGTGTATAAAAAAGTGCAACACTGTCTTCTTCAAAAAAGTGCATGTTTTCTTTTTCAATTTTGGTGTTATTCATGAAAAAATCGGCATTCAACAAGGAATAATTCGAAGCAACAGTAAAGCTTCCTGGTGCATTGTAAGTAAAACTATTAGTCTTTTTTGCTCCTAAAGGAGCTGATAGCAATAATGGAACTGTATCAATTTGAGAAGCAGAAAGTTCCATTGGCTCAGAACGGAAAGCAACGGTTTCACTCGCTTGAATTTGCATATCCAAGTTTTCATCAATAAACGCTGCTAAATTATACGTTCCTTCTTTTAAATTGGAAAAAGTTGCCAAGCCTGAAGCATCTGATTTTGCAAAATAATAAGGTTTTAGGGAATCATTAAGTGCAAAAAGACCAACCGTTGCTCCTTTGATCGGTTTATTGCTCCACGCATCTGCAACGGTAACAGAATAGCTTAATGAATCAATTGTGTTACCCGTTGAAAACACATAAGTCATTAAAGAATCATTACTTTCCGTAACATCTTTAATCGCACCATTCATATAAATCACATATGTTGTGTTTTCCTTGAGCGTTTCTTCCCACGTAATTGAGAGTGTTTTGTTTTTAATGATTGCTTTCGGTGTCGCGTGATTTGGAACAAAAAAGATAGTTTGAATTGGATTGTTCAATTGAATGAACTCGTCGAATGTAATTTCCACTTCGTTTGAAGTGAATCCAATAGTTTCATTTGGGGGAAATGTTTTTCCTGCAACAGGCCGAGGGGCTATTTCATCTTTTATTCCACCGGACAATTTCCCTACTTGTGCACAAGAAAGTAAGATGAGAGGAATGAATAATATTATAATTTTTCTGAAAACCATTGACATAAATTTGTGAGGTGTTCAAGATCTGTATGGTCGAAATGGTTTAAATGTTCGCTGTCAACATCTAAAACTCCAACAACACTATTGTTTTTTAATAAAGGAATTACAATTTCACTTTTCGAAATAGACGAACATGCAATGTGTCCGGGAAAAGCATCTACATCCGCAACAACGATTGCTTCCGCTTTCAACCAAGCTGTTCCACAAACGCCTTTCCCTTTTTGAATGCGCGTGCATGCAATCGGACCTTGAAATGGACCAAGCACAAGTTCATCATTTTTTACAAGATAAAATCCTACCCAAAAAAAGTTGAATGCTTCTTTTAGTGCTGCACTGATGTTCGCCATGTTTGCAACAGCATCTTGTTCGTCGCCAATTAAAGCCACTATCTGAGGAAGAAGGCTTTGATAAACTTCACTTTTTGTGCCGGTGAGTTGAGAGAGCGTTTCTGACATTTTATTATTTGTACTAGCAAAATTGCCTTTTTTATGTGGATTCTGCAATTTTTTCCTTATCTTCAAATAACAAACGCTATTTATGTTAGAAAAAGTATCCCTAGAAAAAGTTTTATTTCTGGACATTGAAACTGTCCCACAAACCTATCAATTTCCCGATTTAGAGGAAGAAGCCAAACACCTGTTTGAATTGAAAACAAGGTTTCAGCAAAACGAGGACAAGTCCTTTGAACAATTGTACAATGAAAAGGCAAGTATTTTTTCCGAATTTGGAAAAATTGTGTGTATTTCAGTTGGCTTTGTTCGAGAAACAACAACCGGTAAGCAATTAAGAATGAAATCGTTTTACCACGATGATGAAGAAACATTATTGAATCAATTCAAAAAATTGTTGGACGAGCATTATAATACACCTTATCACATTCTGTGCGGTCACAATGCAAAAGAATTTGATTTCCCGTATATCTGTCGTCGCATGTTGATTAATGGCATTAAACTTCCTGCAACATTGGATATCGCTGGAAAAAAACCATGGGAAATAAGTCATTTGGACACAATGGAATTATGGAAGTTTGGAGATTATAAAGCCTATACTTCTTTAGCACTTTTATGCCATGTATTTAAGATTCCAACTCCAAAAGATGATATTTCCGGAGCTGATGTAGCAAGAGTATATTATGAAGAAAATGACCTTGAACGAATCAAGGTGTATTGTGAAAAAGATGTTGTCGCCTTAGTACAATTATTTTTAAGAATGAAGGGAGACGCTTTAATTGATGAAGGAGACATTCAGTTTTCGTAAAACACAAAAAAACCGCCCCTGGTCCCTGAGTTTAGCATACAAAAAAGCCGTCCCCCGAGCATGTCGAGGGGCGGCTTATTATTTTTGTAAAAATATTTTTATTGGATAAAAACAGTTTCTTTTGAAGTAACTTCTTGTTCAACTTTAATTATTCCTTGTCCAGTTGATCCACCATAAGTTGCTTCGATATTCAAAACAGCAACACCAGCTTGACCTAATTGATATACATCATTGAAATTGAATTGCGCTTCTCCGGAAGTATTACTCGTTGTTGTATCATATAACACAACATTTGCTGGCTGATTTGTTGTAGATTGACCATACAAAACAACGGTAGCACCAGAAACCAATTGATTAGCAACATCACGCACATAAATTATTGCGATAGTATCTGCTTTCTTGCGACATCCAGAAGATAACGCTACTCCTAAAACTGCGACAAAAGCAAATAAAAGAGTTCTTTTTACTGAAGTATTCATAGTTTGATTTTTTAGTTTAAAAAGACAGTTTCTACTGTCGTAATGTGTGCACGTGCACGAATATATTCAGCACCCTGAGCACCGTTTTTCTTGACAATAACATCAAAATATCCTGTTGAATTACTTTCTCCAGATTTAGTAAAGAAAGAATCCATATTAAAAAGAGCAAATCCAGAAGAATTGGTAAAAACGGTATCTACATAAGCCAACGTTGAAGGGGTAGAATTTACATCCCCCACAATTACAACTTGAGCGCCATCTAATAATTCGTTGCTAGCAGATCTAACAAAAATTTTAACAACGGAAGCGTCTTTGTTTTTACAAGCCGAAAAAAGGCTTATTAATAGTAGAAAAGAACAAGCAGTTAATACAGTTTTCATCGATTTATTCATCTTTCTTATTAAACTTAACCACCAAAGATAAACTATTTTAAATTAATCCGACAACAAAGTTCTTCTTAATTTCTTACCTTCGTGAGCGATAGCAGTGTTATATGTTTCTTAAACAAAAAAAGACCACAAAAAGTTACACTGTAATTAAAAAAATAAAATAGTTAAGCGCAAGGATTAGCAGAATGAAAGCATTAATAGACAAGAGTATTACAGAGATAGAAGCCTTTAATGTCCAAGACTTGAAGAGTTTGGAAGATTTCAGAATTTATTTTTTAGGTTCAAAAGGACTTGTAAAAAATTTATTTGGAGAACTAAAAGGCGTTCCAAATGAAGATAAACGAGAAGTAGGTCAATTACTTAATAATTTCCGTTCATTAGCAGAAGAAAAATTCGCTTCTTTCAAAGATAAACTAGAAAATACTGCAACTGATTCAGCCAAAATTGATACTTCTAGACCTGGTGATGATCAAGAAATCGGAGCGAGACACCCACTTTCATTGGTTAGAAGTGAAATTATAGATATCTTTAATCGTATTGGTTATGCTGTTTCGGAAGGTCCTGAA
>JBILYS010000202.1:0-4303 GCA_044377625.1 Crocinitomicaceae bacterium | reverse complement strand
TTATTGTAGTTGATGAAGTATATGTTTTTCCTTCAAATGCGACCGTTAAATAATAGGTTTTGCCAACTTGTCCCCACATACTTGCATCGAAAGTTGTGTATGCGCATAAATGGTAATTTGATAATTCTGCAACTGGAATTCCAAATAATTCTGCCGCAATAGCTTCACTTCCAGCAGGAAGATTATCTGTGCAAATTTCATCTAATACGACTACATTTGTTCCGTTTCCAACTGTCACTGTTGCCCCAGAAACAAAAGAAGCAAGAAAAGCATCGATATTCGTAGGTGAATAAATATCTTTCGATCGAGAGAGTAAAACCAATGGTGGATAACCAGTTTCAATGCTTCCATCAATTACCAATTGTTCTTCAAAGCCTGGAATATCAATCTTCACTTCCTTCGTGCAAGAAGAAATTACGAAAAGTAAAATCAATAAGTAGAATATTTTTTTCATATTATATGTCTAATTTTCTATGTTTTCTATGTGCCTTATATTTTTTCACCACTAAGCGATGCACTGAGCTTGCCGAGGTGGCACCAAGTTCACAAAGATGTTTCAGAACTATGTTTCCTATGTGTCTATGTGTTTTATATTTTTTCAAAACTCAAAATTCCACGTCACACTCGGTATAATCGGAAACAATGAAACTTGCTTTACACTAATTTTAAAATCCCCATTTAAAAAATCTCCGTTACTATCCACATACATAAAGAATGGATTAGCTCGGTTATAAACATTGTAAACTGAAAAAGACCAATTGCTTCTGAATCGTTTTTTAACCTTGATTGGTTCTCCAGTGAGTTCATCTTGCTTCACTTTATAAGATTTATTATACAATGTTGCTGATAAATCTAAACGGTGATAAGGTGCCATTCTTGTCGAATTTCTTGCACCATAATTGAAGAGTAAATTCTGTTCTTGAACGTACCAAGAAGTTGGTAATGTCAAGGTGTTTCCAGTTGCATAAATAAATGCGGCACCAAATGTCCAACGTTCATTTAATTTATAACCTGCAACAACGGATAAATCATGACGTCTGTCGTATTTGGCTGGAAAAATATTACCACTATTCAAATCTGGAAATTTACGGTCTGTTTTTGCTAATGTATAACCAATCCAACCAGTTAATTTACCATACGCTTTCTTTACAAAAAATTCAATTCCATAAGCTTGTCCAGTTCCAAAAACCAAGATATTATCCGTATTGTCATTGACATTATCTCCTGGCAATGCTCCTTCTTTGTATTCAATTAAGTTTTTCATTCCCTTGTAATACACTTCAACCGAAGTTTCATATTTATCATCTTTGAAATTATGGAAATAACCCAATGATCCTTGCCATCCTTTTTGTGGCTTTGCCTTATCCGTGCTCGGATACCAAATATCTGTTGGCAAAGAAACGGCACTTAAAGATGTTAAATGAACATATTGATAATTATAAGAATATCCAGCTTTGATTGAACTTGTTTCAGACAGCAACCAACGACCCGAAACTCTTGGTTCAAGTCCACTGTAAAACTTGATTAGATCTCCTTTTGAATAGTTGATCACAGAATCTGGATTGCTTATATCTCCTTTGATGTAGCGTTTAAATGGCCCCACATGTTGATACATGCTGTAACGTAAACCTGCATTCAGTTTAATTTTTTCATTCAAATCAAATTCATCCAAAACATAAACGGCCGATTCATGACTGTACAATTTTTGAGCTTCACCTGTATCGAAAACAATATCTTGAGAAGCGGCTGAGACACTCGTTGGATTGAATGTGTGATAGATATATTCTGCCCCCCATTTTACTTTGTGTCGCGTACTCGGGAAGTAAGTAAAGTCAACTTTACCACCAATATCTGTGATTTGAGATTTTAAAGCAAAACGAAATTCATCCTGTTCAGATCCAAATTTAAATTGATAATCAGAAAAGGTAGAAGTAACATTCATGAATAATTTATTGGAAAATAAATGGTTCCATCTCAACGCAGCAATTCCATTTCCCCATGGCATGTCGACCGTAAAAGCATCTGTTTTGTTCCCATAAGTAAAAACATCTTTCCCATAATATCCGCTTAAATATATTCTATCTTTTTCTGTCAATTTATAATTTAATTTCAAGTTCATATCGTAGAAATAATAACTTGAACCTGAGAAAGGCGAAGTTTCTGGAATCGCAGCCTTCATGATCACATCAATATACGTTCGTCTTGCGGAAACTATGAAAGAACCTTTGTCTTTTTTTAGTGGGCCTTCGATTGTTAAACGAGATGAAATAACTCCTAGTCCTCCTTTAATTTTGAACTTTTTATTATTCCCTTCATTCATGTGAACTTCTAAAACGGACGACATTCGACCTCCATAATTTGCTGGCATTCCACCTTTAATCAACGTCACACTTTTTATTGCATCAACATTGAAAACAGAGAAAAAACCAAAAAGATGAGCCGCATTGTAAACAACTCCTTCGTCTAATAACACCAAATTTTGATCTGGACCACCACCACGAACATAAAATCCTTGTCCACCTTCAGATACCGAAGAAACTCCAGGTAATAATTGAATGGCTTTGATGATATCGACTTCTCCCATGAAAGCGGGTAAGGTTTTTATTTTTTCAACATCTAAGTCGATTTGACCTATTCGAGCAGAATTAACGTTCTCCCCCTTTTTTGCGCTGATAGTGACTTCGCCAATGCTTTTTATTTCGCTAGACATTTCAATATTGAAAACAACATCAGCTGTTAAATCAAATTCTTTTACTACGGTTTCCATTCCACCCGAACGAAATTCAATGATGTGCGTTCCACTTTCAACCGTTAACGAATAAAATCCATAGGTGTTTGTTACGGCTCCTTGACGAATTGCTGGAATGTATATTTTAGCGTTGATTATTGCTTCGCCACTCTCGGCATCTGTAATCGTACCGCTCAATGTACTCTTATTTTGAGCAAAAGAAAATGTTAGGAAAAAAAGACTGAAAAGGGCAAGTAGAGTATAACGCATTTGGATAAATTCAAATTTATTTGGTGTAAAAATACGCACAACTGAAAATACTTCATACTAACTTGGTGTTAATTCTTTTTATTCGAAATGTTAATCTATGATTAGTACATGTTTTGAAGCTAAAAATTCATTGAATTTCCTTAAATTCGCCATTCAATTTTTTGTCAAATACTCACACAGAATGAAAATATCATACAATTGGCTTAAACAATACGTCAAAACGGATCTTTCTCCACAACAAATGGATGGAATTTTAACGGATACAGGTTTAGAAGTTGAAAGCGTTGAAAAGTTGGAAGCGGTGAAAGGTGGACTTGAAGGTGTTGTTGTTGGTGAGGTACTTACCTGTGAAAAACATCCTGATGCAGATAAATTAAAAGTGACTACTGTTACAATTGGTGGAGAGCCACTTCAAATTGTTTGTGGTGCGCCAAATGTTGCTGTTGGACAAAAAGTTATTGTTGCTACTGTTGGTTGCACGCTTTATCCTACGCCAGATGAACCATTGAAAATGAAAGTTTCCAAAATTCGAGGAGTTGAATCACATGGAATGTTATGTGCTGAGGATGAATTGGGAATGGGACAATCACATGCTGGAATCTTGGTTTTAGATGCAGATACCAAAGTTGGAACAACAGCCGCTTCTTTATTTGATTTGGAAGATGATTATCAAATTGAGATTGGTTTAACACCTAATCGTGCAGATGCAATGGGACATATTGGCGTTGCACGTGATTTAATAGCGTATTTGAATTTCCACAAAAAGGAAAATTTGACACTTCAAATGCCTTCAATTACTGATTTCAATGTTCAAAATACAAGTTTACCAATTGCAATTGCAGTTGAGAATTCAGAATTGTGCCCTCGTTATGTTGGAACAACGATAAAAAATGTAAAAATCAAACCTTCTCCAGCATGGTTGCAAAAAAGTTTGCGTGCCGTTGGTCTTTCACCAATAAACAATGTGGTGGACGTTACGAATTACGTGATGCGTGAATTAGGAACTCCTTTGCATGCTTTTGATGTGCGTTCGTTGAATGGAAAAATTGTTGTGAAAACGGCAACTGAAGGTGAGAAATTTGTGACGTTAGATGGAGTTGAAAGAACCCTTTCTTCTGAAAACTTAATGATTACGAATGGCAAAGAAAACTTGTGTATTGCAGGTGTTTTTGGTGGAGCTGATTCTGGAATCAAAGATGACACAACAGAAGTATTTTTAGAATCTGCTTATTTCAATCCTGTTTCAGTGCGCAAAACGGCAAAGTTTCATGGAATGAATACTGATGCAAGTTTCCGCTTTGAAAG
>JBILYS010000201.1:0-4305 GCA_044377625.1 Crocinitomicaceae bacterium | reverse complement strand
ATTGGCCTTTTAAAAGTTGAGCTGCCAAAAACAAAGCAAACGCAGAACTCGTTCGGTATTCCCCAACAAAATTTTTGTAATAAACATATTCTGTATCTGCAGGAAAAAAAGATTTTACATCATCATACAAAAAATCAAATTGAATATCACCATTATTACCTAAAACAAGTAAGTCAATATTTTCAAGTGTTAGTTCATTATCAATAAAAAATTGATTGAGTTTAATTTCCAATTCACTTTTAGTTGGAAAATTAATTTGCTTCAAATCAACGATTTTCGCTAATGCGTTGTTCGCATCATTTGACACAACAAACATTGTCGCTCCTTCCCCACAAATAGAACCATTGGTTTGACTTTTAATTAAATCATCATTAGTAACGTTGTTAGATTTATATCTACCCGCTAATAAATCAATGTTATAATTATAGTTAGATATTTCTTCAACAGCACCCAACAATAAGGATGTTTTAGTTATTTTTCCTTCCAAAAACATCATTGCATCTAAGAGTGCATTTTCAAAAGCTAGAGGTCCATTAACATGCGTGACATTATAACCGGTGTTTTTGGACATTAATGCTAATTGTCCAGCTAAAGCATTTGGTGTGCTTTGAACAAAATGGGTAGGCGTCAATGTTCCTTCATCATAATCAATAATTTGATTCAAGAAATTAATGCAATTTTCAAGTCCGCCATTAGCTGTGCCTATTACAATTCCATCTAATTTTTCATTTCGATCCATTAATGGTAAAGCAGCTCCAATGCCCATTCGAACGGCCTTCCCCATTCTTCTCAATAAAGATGATGGAATTGTTTCAGAATAACTTGGTTCAAAAGCTGTAAAAATATTTTGTGAATGAATTTTATAATCCCCATTTAGAAATTCATCTGTAAATGTCATTTGTGGTGATATTGAAGATGAATCCTTTATATACATTTTGAAAATATTAAAGACGTACAATTACCTCCAAATCCAAATGAGTTTGACATGACATTTTTTAGGTCTTTCTTACCAAATTCAGAAATTGGCTGAGATAAATGAGTTTTAATAGGTGCTTCACATCGTAAACTTGGATAAAGCTCATTGTTCTTTAAACTCAAAAGTGATAAAATTGCCTCTAACGAACCAGCTGCTGCTAGCGTATGACCTGTATATGATTTCGTTGAATTGTAAGGTGGAACTTTGGGGAAAATAGTATTTAAAGCATATGTTTCAGTAATATCGTTATTTACTGTTCCGGTTCCATGCGCATTGATGTAATCAATTAAATCAGGCTTTATTTCTGCCATCTTCAATGCAAGTTCCATAGAAAGGATTGGCCCAATGGCATTGTCAGAAGTTGAGGACGGATGAAAAGCATCATTGGAATTCCCAAAACCTGTTAATTCTGCAATTTTCGTTTTATCACAAGCTGAATTCTCAGACTCAAGCACCAGATATGCTGCCCCTTCTCCTAAACTAAGCCCGCTTCTATTTTCATCAAATGGTTTGCATGCCTGATCACTAAGTATCATTAATGAATTAAATCCATTTACAGTATATTTTGCAATACTATCTGCACCACCAACAATAACACGATCTGCACGTCCAGTTTGAATCAATCGCGCTCCAAGATAAATTGCATTAGCCGATGATGAGCATGCCGTATTAATTGTGTCTATAATGCCCCCAATCTCAAACATTTTTGTAATGCGCAATGTATGATCGGAACCTTCATACGATCTAACATAATTGGATGGAACAGCTTTTAAATTGGCGTCTGAATATAATTCATCAGTATAACACATTCCTCCTACGGTACTGGAAGAAATAAATGCTGTTCGATCAGACTTTAATAATTCAGCTGATATTCCTGCATTGTGAATAGCCTCCTTAAAAGCATTTACTGCTAAAACTGTCGTTCGAGTGAGTTCTTTTTGAGAGGTAAGATTATTTATTTCTTTTAATTGATCGTCGCTAAAAGGTACTTCGCCAAATACTAAATCTTCGGCATAACGTGATTGAAAAAAACGTGCTTTTTGTATTCCGCATTTTCCAGATCTCAGTGCATCCAAATGTTCGTCAACTGATGACCCAATTGAAGATATTGCACCCATACCTGTGATGAATATCTTTTGCATTTTGTTATTTTGTTCTGTTTAAAACGATGTAATCTACAATTGTATTTACATCAATTAAAATCTGTCTACCTTCCGTTGGATTTTTAATTTTAATACCATATTCACGATCCAACAATACGATTAATTCAACTGAGTCAATTGAATCTAAGCCCAAATCTCCTCCAAATAATGGTTCGTCATCTTTGATTTGATCTGTAGTAATATCCAACAAATTTAAATATGTAATTAAATGAGCTTTAAATTCATTTTTCACTTCTTCTCTATTCATATCTTTCTTAAATATAATTTTGTTTTCTCAATTTAATAAATGTAAAGAATTGACATCCAAAGATAAACAATAATAAATATATTAATGTCCCAGTCAATTCATTCCATTCACCATTTTTTAAGAAGAGTGAATAATACCCTTCAATACACCAATGTAAAGGCGAAATCATTCCAATATTTTGCATATATTCTGGCATGATAAAAGACGGAACCCATATTCCTCCAATTGCGGCAAATATTATAATAGAAATTGCTCCGAAGCCACCAGCTTGGTCTTGAGTTTTGGCATAAACACCAATTAATAATGAATAACTTATTGCAGCATAGGCCGATAAAACAGATATCACAATAAGCGCCAAAATATTCGTCGGCATTTTCAATTCAGGCAAGCCTAAATGTGGAAAAATGAACATTCCAATGCAAAACATGATTGTTAATTGACTCAATGATACAAATAGATAGACGAGTACCTTACTCCATATCGTTAGTAAAAATGCACTTGGAATCGTTTGTAAACGAACAAAACTTCCCGATAATCTTTCCTTCACAATATTTCCACCTAAAGAAATAACCATGAAAAACATTGCAAAAAGTGACCATGCAGGAACGTTATGTTGTGAGGAGTTAGGAACCATTACACTCGTTCCGTTTGATGCAGGCATCGAATTAATCGACACATTTTGCTTTCCTAATTCTTTTTGAATATGGTCAGGGATTTTTTCATACCCCAAATCTGTGAACAGTTGTTGAAGCATTTTTCTGTTCTCAATTCCAACCAGAACTGTATTAATTCCAGATAAAATTGATATTCTGAAGCTTTCTTGCAGAATGGGGTCGAAATAAAAATCTAAATTGTTATTCTTTATTGATTTATTTTTTTGCAATACAGCCGAACTATCTAAAACGCCAAATTCAGTGAGCATCAAATTTGATATTTTCTCAGCATTTTGATTGATCTTTTTTGTAAAATTTTTCGGAATGAGAATAGCAATTAATTTATCTCTATTCAATGTTTGTTTTTTAATATCAGCTTCAATTAATTCGTTCGACACATCAATATTAAAGCTTCCAGATAGAACCAAATTATCGATAAGTGAATCACCCAAATTTCCTTGGTCCTTATTAACAATAAGCATTTCAATCTTGTTTTCGTTCACCAATTTGAATGCACTATCTTGGACAACTGTGATTATAAACACTAATAAAAGCGGCATCACAAACATCAGCAATAATCCAACTTTATCACTTAAGAGCAATAAAATTTCTTTAACCAATGATACTTTTAATTTATTCATTAATCTCTAAGTTCTTTACCGGTTAAATTGATCATCAGCTCTTCCAAATTGGCCGCATTATTTATTTTAATCAGCTCAGAGACTGTATCTAATGCTATTACTTTTCCATTATCCATTAAAGCTACCCGCGAACAAAAATCTTCAGCTTCTTTTAAATGGTGAGATGTATATATTATTGTTACACCTTTTTTATTTAATTCTTCGAGGTGATTAATGATTGTTAGTTTGCTATGGATATCCACACCAACTGTTGGCTCATCTAAAAAAATTATCTCAGGTGAATGAATCAATCCAATTGCCAAATTTAAACGTCTTTTCATTCCTCCGGAATAGGATTTCACCTTTTTATCAGCAACACTTGTTAAACCTAAAATTTCTAAGAGATGAGTTGTTTGTTCCTTTACATTAATTGAAGACATTCCATAAACACCTCCGAAATAATATAAATTTTGTTTCGCAGTCAACTCCGCATAAAAAGCAAAATCTTGTGGCACAAAACCCACCTGATTGAATTTTTCTTTGATATTTTTTTTTTGATTATCAAACGTATATTCTATCGTTCCTGATGTTGCCTTAATAATATTACACAGCAAAGAAATTAACGTTGTTTTTCCTGCGCCATTTG
>JBILYS010000200.1:0-4310 GCA_044377625.1 Crocinitomicaceae bacterium | reverse complement strand
CTTTAAGCAAATTATGAGCAGAATTGCATTCAATAATTGCACTTTCGTATCCTTCCCTAATTGAGTCGTTAATAGCATTACCCCTTCCTTTTTCACAAGATAATACTTTGCTTTTAAAAGCATTTTGTAATTCTTTAGATGTGAATTTTTCCCCTAAGCCCAATATTTGAAGCGCCTTTTCTTTGGACATTTCAATTGGATTAGAGCCTGATGAGTCAAGACGTTTTACAGTTTCAACAATATCTGACTCAGCAATTCCGGGTAATTCTTGCGTGTTACTTTCCGAGTTTTCACCACCTAATACCTCAAAAGCTATTAAAAGTTCTTCTAACTTTTTCTGGTATAACTTGCGTTGATGCTCAGTTGGAGCATTGGTAATACGCATTTGGAACTCATTGTAGAATTCTTGGTATTGTGTATTAATCTCTGAAGATGTTGCTCCTTCTTCGAGTTCTAGTTTGGATAATGCTTCTGTTTTATTCATAATTATGGGCAATCTTTAATGCAATTTCCTTTTTTATCAATAGCCTAAAGGTATTTATTTCTTACAAATTTGGAGGTTTTGAAAATAATAATTTGAAGAAATTTTGACATAAATGAGCATCTAAAAACTTCCTGAAAATTGAGTAAATTATTTTTCAAAATAATCTATTTTGAGGATTTAAAAGAAGACCGAAATCAACTTTCAAATCCCACAAAATAACGTCCCGAAAACTAGTTTAATTTTCGATCAAAACACATTCTGTTTTTTTAACTTTTATAAAGTCGGAATGTCTTTTATACAAGTATTAGAATTTAATAAGATTTGCACAAACACGCACACTATCTTTTAGTTGTAACTTAACTTATAAATATAAATCCAGCTATCTCTAAATGAATAGAAAATAATGTATTGGTCGATAGTAAATTCAACAATATCAACTTTAGAATCTGCAAATAAAAAAATGCCATCACTCAAATCAAAATTCATCATTTCGAATTCTTCAATAGGCATATCTCGAAAGGCTTCTCTTTTACATAATTTATTTAAACACGTTATTGCATGATCCCTTCTAATATTGAAGGAGTGTTCATTTCTAAACTTATTTAACTCTTGTTTTGTTTTTGCCGCATGATGTGCATTTTTGCACTTATCATTATTATTACAATACTTCCTAGTCTTATACTTTTCGCCTAATGGTCTTCTGCAATTTTCATATTTGCAGTACAAATCATCTTGAGTCGTGATATCAATAATCATTTAGCATGGTTTTTAATGATTCAACAGTATAATAATAAGCGCCACTCTGAAGAAGTCCTTCAATTATTCCAAATTTTCGCATTTGGGTAATTCTTATAGCAGGGATTGGGAGTAATTTCAAAAGTTCACTCGTTTTTAGCCATTTTCGATTTGGATATTCCATGGAAATAATTCTTTCAATAGCCGCTTTCTTTTTTTGCAATGCTCTTTGAAGAACAAAGACTAATTCTTTATATTTTCTTTTTTCTAATTCGGTCCTCTTTTTGACCAGGATTTCTGCTTTCATTTTATAAATTTTAATTAATAGTTCTATTATTTAGTTTCTCTTTTAATATTTTCATGTCGTTATCTGTTTTCTTGTCAAGGACTTTTGCATAGATTTGAGTCGTTTTTATTGAGCGATGCCCAAGTAAAGCGCTGACAGTTTCAATAGGAACATCATTGTTCAACGTAATTGTAGTTGCAAATGAATGTCTTCCTTGGTGAGTTGTAATATTTTTCTTGATTCCGGCCATTTAAGCTAACACCTTTAAATTAGTATTCATTTTTGCATTAGAAATAAAAGGCAAAACAGTACCCTTCACATTGCACTCTGGATCATTCTTATATTTCTCTAAAATTGATTTTGCCTTATCTAGAAGTGGAATATTCGATTTTCCTCCAGTTTTCTTTCGTTCAATATTAATCCATAACTCACCGTCTGGATATACTACAATTTGATCTTGAGTGAGAGCCGCAGCATCGCAGTATGACAATCCAGTGTAGCAGCAAAAAATAAATAAATCCCTCACTCTTTGATCTTTATATTTTACAAGAATGAGTTCTTCCAACAAATCAAGCTCTTGATCCAAAAGATGCCCCCTATTCACTTCATCCAACGATTGCTTGAAATTGATAAATGGATCTTTATCAAGCCACTCATATTGCAATGCCAACTTGATAATTGATTTAATGATTCTAATGTATTTAACAGAGGTATTGTGGCAACATTTTTTAGAGACCACAAAATAAGAATGTACATCTTCTAAAAACTGGTAATTAAGTTGGTTTAGTTCAATATCATTTTGGTTATACGTTACTTTTAGAAAATTGGCAACATGATCGCGAGTTGTTTGAAATCTTACTATCGTATTGTGGGCATATCCTTTACCTTCAAGTGCTGAAGCGTTTTTATTATGGATGTCAAAAAACTCTAATAACGTATGTCTTCCTTTTAAACTGTTATTGCCTAAATAACCATTTAGAACTTCATTCAATTTTATATCACCATTTTGAAAACGCAAATCATTGTATATTTTACGCAGTCTGGTTTTAATCATTTCTATTTCATCATTGATTAATTTAGAACTGCCTGATTTGCCTTCCATACATTGCTGTTGATGATTCCATAATTCTGGATTTACTTTAATTTTTAAGGCAATTTCTTTTCTTTCTTTCCCCAAAGAAAGTTTCATATATATAAATGATTGATTGGAATCGCTTTTTAACGCTCTTACCAAAAATCTAATTGAAAAATTTACTTGAATCATGATTTCTTGTTTTAATTATCTCAAGGATTATTTATCCTTATTTGATGATTGCAAGGTAAACACATTTCAACAAAATTCCAAACAAAATAAAAAGTTAATTATCAACAAATCAGATAGTTAGTTGAGTTATTTTAAAAAATAAGAATAAGTTATTTTAGGAAACAATTAGTTATTTTTAAAAATAATAATTAGTGCTTTTTTGACGATTTTCAAGATTTTTGAAAAAACGTTATTAACAATTCAAATCATAAATTTTGATTGAGTTTGTCAAAAATTTGTTTGATTTTGATCAAATTCGAAAATATTTGATGAAAAAAAAGGAAAATCAATTGCATAAACGGATGATTTATTAGTTGTAATCTGAAAAAATAAGTAAATTTAAACACATGTTCATTATGTTCTCCTATAAATAATTTATTTGTTTTGGGTGCATTTTGATCGCGTATAAATAAGTTATAGCCAACTGAATACCCAAGAGCGCGGATACTAATTACAACGATGAAATTATTCACTTCTATATCAATTTTACTTTTTCTATTTGCATCATGCAGTCGTATTTATTTCCAAGAAGTACAACCTAAAGGCGGTGATAATTTAACGGAAATACCTAAGGAGTTGTTTGGGATTTGGCACGGAGACAGTGAAGGATGGAAAATAGATGAATACGGATTTACTAATATTGTTTACCAAACTTACACTCTTGATAATATTATCGATACAATTTATACAACCACTCCCTTAAGTGATTCATCAAGGATTTATAGATCCAAGGATTTATACGTTCTCAACTTAAGAGAAAATAGTCAATATTGGGAGATTGTTGTCATTAGACCAATGAATAATGGTGATATCTATATCTATTATGTTTCAGATCCGAAAATATTTACAAAAATTAAAGGAATCAAATTAGAAAGTGCAAATTATTATATTGACGGTGAATTACGAACTGTAAAAACTGTAAATCCTGATGCAAAAAGTTCTCTAAAATTTGATTCGGCAGTTTTTTCAGGACAAATGAAATCTGCAAGCCTAAAGAAAGTACTGAAATCATTATCTCCAACAGTTTTTGGAAATGACGGAAAAATATATGAACCAGAAAACGATTCCATTAACTAATTAATAATATCTATAACACACGTTTGGCAAAAGAGCCGGAAATGTGTTTACGTAAAATGAATAATTGAAAACAAAACGATATTAGATCGCAAATAAAACTAAATTTAAAATCGCCACCTTCGCCAAGCCCGAAATCGTTAAAGGCAATTAAAATATGACAAGAAAAGCTATAATGATAGGTTCACCAGGACCAAAAAACACGAAGCAGTATTTAAAGGGCGTAGACACAGATTTACATCACTTTGTAAGTTTTTTAAAATCACCTATTGGTGGTTCTTGGGAGGATAATGAAATTGCAGGACTTTTTAAATGCCCATCTGAAAATTTGATCGAATTATTCCAAAGTACGTATTGGACTTGCCCGTGATTTTCGGAGAGCGAGTTAAGCTATGCCGCTAATTTATTATTTATAATTGATTTTTCAA
>JBILYS010000199.1:0-4329 GCA_044377625.1 Crocinitomicaceae bacterium | reverse complement strand
CATGGAACTGCAATTATTTCTTCGGCTGCTTTATTGAATGCTTTAGAATTAGCAAAGAAGCATATTAGTAAAGTGCAAATAGTTATTTCCGGAGCTGGAGCTGCAGCGATGTCATGCGCAAAATTATATTGTGCTTTAGGCGCTGATGTAGAAAACATTTGGATGTTTGACTCGAAAGGGTTGATTTGTCAAGAAAGAACTGATTTAGACGAAAGCAAATTGCCATACTCAAAGCATAAAAAATCGCTGAGTTTGCTGGAAGCAATGAAAAAAGCGGATGTATTTGTTGGTTTATCTAAAGGAAATATTGTTTCTAAAGAAATGATAAAAGTCATGGCGAAAGACCCAATTGTCTTTGCTTTGGCAAATCCTGAACCAGAAATTTCATACAAAGATGCTACATCTGTTAGAAAAGATATCATTATGGCAACTGGTCGTTCAGACCATCCTAATCAAGTCAATAATGTTCTAGGATTCCCATTCATTTTTAGGGGTGCATTAGATGTTCGAGCTACAACAATTAACGAAGAGATGAAGTTGGCTGCTGTTAAAGCACTTGCTTCTCTAGCAAAAGAAACAATTCCTGAAGAAGTGATCGAAGCTTATGGTGAAAAAAACATTTCTTTTGGACGTGAACAGATAATTCCGAAACCATTAGATCCTCGATTGATTTATTATGTTGCTCCTGCCGTTGCAAAAGCTGCAATGGAATCTGGTGTAGCAAAAAATCCTATTTTGGATTGGGATGCCTATGAAAGACAACTGAAAAACAGGTTAGGACTAGATAATATTCTTATTCGAAATATTACTGAAAAGGCACAAAGCAATCCAAAAAGAGTCGTTTTTGCTGAGGCGGATAATATTAAAATTCTTAAAGCGGCACAAACTGCTTGGGAAGAAGGAGTTGCGTTCCCTATCTTATTGGGTAAAAGAAAGAAAATTGAAGAACTGATTCATGAATATAGTATTGAATTCCAAGACGTTCAAATAATTGACCCAAAATCAGAAGAAGAGGAAGATCGAAGAATTGCTTATGGAAAAGCTTTCTTTGAAAAACGGAAACGAAAAGGAATTACCGAATTTGAATCGATTCAAATCATGCGCGAAAGAAATCATTTCGGTGCAATGATGGTGGAGATGGGAGATGCTGACGCCATGATCTCTGGAATAACTCGAAATTATCGTGACGTTGTGCGACCAGCAATTCAAACCGTAGGTTTGCAAAAAGACGTTAATACGATTGCTGGAATGTATATTTTGGTCACAAAAAGGGGACCTTTATTCTTAGCCGATACAACGATAAATTTGAATCCAACTGCTGAAGAAATTGCTGAAATAACAAGCAATGTGGCCAAAATGATTCGCAAGTTTAAGGTAACTCCAAGGATTGCCTTATTAAGCTATTCAAATTTTGGATCCTCGCCAGGTGAAGATGCAGTTAAAATGGCAAAAGCTGTTGAAATTTTACACGAAAAGTGTCCAAATCTCGTTGTTGATGGAGAAATTCAAGCAAACTTTGCGTTGAACAACGATTTGATGATGGAGAAATTCTCCTTCTCTCAATTAGCGAATAAAGAAGTAAATACGCTTATTTTCCCAAATTTATCTGCTGGAAATATTGCCTATAAATTATTGCAAGAAATGACTGATGGAGAAGCCGTTGGACCAGTATTAGTTGGGTTAAAAAAATCTATTCACGTTTTGCAACTTGGATCTTCGGTTAGAGAAATTATTAATATGGTAAAAGTGGCTGTTGTGGACGCTCAAAATAAATAAACATGATCGGACATTTAAACGGTAAATTGGTTGAAAAAAATCCAACTGAATTAATTATTGAGTGCGGAGGAGTAGGTTATGAAGTAAAAATTTCATTAAATACTTTTTCTTCAATTGGTTCAGTTGAAGCATTAAAAATATTTACAAAATTGATTGTTCGAGAAGACGCTCAAATTCTTTATGGCTTTTCAAGCAAGGAAGAACGAGAAATGTTCAATCACTTAATTTCTGTTTCAGGAATCGGACCGAATACTGCAATGATTATGCTTTCATCACTCGTTCCTGACGAAATTGCTCATGCTATTCAAGTTGAAGACGTTGCAACAATTCAAAGTATAAAAGGAATTGGAGCAAAAACAGCACAGCGTGTAATCATAGATTTGAAAGACAAAATGTTAAAAATTGTCTTTTCATCTGAAAATATTTTCAATCAAAACAATACAAATCGATTTGATGCGTTAACTGCATTGGTTTCTTTGGGTTTTGATAAAAAATCTGCAGAAAAAGCTATAGATAAAATTGCAGTTAGTGATGAATCTGTAGAGATATTAATTAAAGAAGCATTGAAAATTTTATAATTTGAAAGTACTATTTGGCCTACTTGTTAAGATGAATACAACAATTATGTTGTTTATTCTTGCGTGTGGATTTGTTTCTACTACTTTGGAAGCTCAAGATACCTTGATTTATCCGATTCAAAATTATCTTGATCCAACTCAAACACAACCTCAAAGTTTTGATTTAGGCGACCCAACTTCAGTTAAGCCAACGATTGTTTATGATCCAATAACCGGGACCTATATTTTTAAAGAGACTATCGGCTCAGGATTGAATTATAGAAATCCATCCATGATGACGCTAGAAGAATACCTAGAATATGAGCGTCAAAAATCATTAAGAGAAAATTGGAAAGAAAAAATTGATGAGCAAACAGCGAAAAATCAACCCATGGAGTTTCCAATTAAAATTGGAAGCAAAGCATTTGAAAACTTCTTTGGTTCAGATCAAATTACAATTCGACCTGCCGGTTCTGTAGAATTATCATTTGGAGTAAATTCTTCTCGTTATGATAATCCTATATTACCTGTAAAACAAAGAAAAATCACACGATTCGATTTTCAGCAACAAATTCAATTGAATTTAGTTGGTCAAATTGGAACAAAATTGAAGATTGGTACGAGTTACAATACACAAGCGGCATTTGATTTCGACAATATTTCCAAATTGGAATACACCGGTGATGAAGATCAAATAATGCAAAAAATTGAATTAGGAAATGTATCGATGCAGCTTCCAACTTCATTAATACAAGGTTCTCAAACATTATTCGGTGTAAAAACACAATTGAAATTTGGTCGTTCAACAGTCGATTTGATTGCTGCATCATCTAAGGGAAAACGTCAAGAAATAAATATTACAGGAAAGTCTCAAGTTCAGAAATTTGAATTAGGGGCTGATAATTATGAAGCAAATCGTCATTATTTTGTGAATTTATATCACAAGGATCATTATGATGAAGCAATGTCCACTATTCCAATCGTAAATTCATCCACCTATATTACGCGTATGGAGGTTTGGTTGACGAATAGAACTAATAATACGGAAAACACTAGAAATATAATTGCTTTTTCTGACCTAGGTGAAGCAAAACAAGAGAATTGTCAAGGCACTCCAGGAAGTTTATCAACGAATGAATTTCCAGATAATCAAGCAAACGGCTTATATGATTGGGCTTCAAGTCAACCGTTAGTTCGTGGCTTTTCAAATGCTGTATCTGTTTTGAGCTCACAGGTAACAACTCCTGGTCCTTTTCAACAAGCAGTTCATTATGAAAAGGTTGAGAATGCACGTAAATTAACGGAACAAGAATATTCATATAATGCTTTATTAGGGTACATTTCATTGAATTTACCTTTAAATAACGACGAAGTTTTGGCTGTTGCCTATGAATATACTTATCGTGGAGAAACATATCAAGTTGGAGAATTTTCAACGGATGGTGTAGCAGGTCAACAAGCATTAATTTTGAAATTAATGAAGCCGACTATAACAAATCCAAACAATAAAATTTGGGATTTGATGATGAAAAACGTTTATTCTATTGGTGCATACCAAGTTGATCAAACAGGCTTCAGAATTGATTTATTGTACAACAATCCACAAACATCGTTATTGGTGCCATTTTTCCCAATGACCGGAGTTGATGATAAACAAATTGTCACGCTCTTAGACATGGATAAATTGAACCAAAATAATCAGCCTTTTTCGGATGGTGTATTTGATTATGTTCCTTTAACCTTCAATGGAAATAGGGCTGAAAATGGAGGTACAATAAACACTAAAAACGGGAGAATTTATTTTTCTACTATTGAGCCATTCGGGAAAACTTTATCCAAAAAATTAGAGGATGCAGGAATTCCACAATTGGTCATTGACCAAGTTGCATTCACTGAATTGTATGATTCAACAAAAACAGCTGCACAACAAATTCCAAGTAAAAATAGATTTAGCTTTAAAGGAGAATACCAATCATCAATTACTTCGGATATTCCA
>JBILYS010000198.1:0-4334 GCA_044377625.1 Crocinitomicaceae bacterium | reverse complement strand
CAAAATTCCTTTCAACGGATTAAGGTTTCCGTCTAAAGAAAGTTCACCGATTATAATATATTCAGCTAATTTATCGATTACGACTTGTTCACTTACAGCCAAAATGCCAATTGCAATAGGTAAATCAAACACAGAACCTTCTTTTCGAATATCAGCTGGTGCCATGTTTACGGTAATTTCTTTTCCTGGAAATTTAAGGTCATTATTCTTAAAGGCTGCTTTGATTCTTTGTTGACTTTCTTTTACTGCACTATCGGGTAAACCGACGAGAAAAAAATTTACGCCAATTCCAAGATTGACTTCAATTGTAATGGTTGTTGCATCTATTCCGAAAACGGTGCTACTGTAGGTTTTTACTAACATAAATGGTTGTATTCTGGGTTAACATTTATATTAAGATAGTGAAATAGTTGAGTTGTTTGCAAGTATTTTCAGGAAAATTTTACCCCTATAAAACTGATAGTTAAAAGTTTATAACTGGTATTTCTGTTGAAAGAAAATGATTACCGTGCATCTCAGAAATGAAGTAATGAATCTAAAACGATGAGTTTAGAACTGATAGGTTTAGTTGAAAAATGCAGCAAACAAAAAAACCGATGTCTTGTGAACATCGGTTTTAATATTTTGTCAAAACGTTGAAAATTAACGTTTGTGCATTGGCTCTGAAGATACAGTTAGACTTTTTCTTCCTTTGCGACGACGTGCCGCTAAAACTCTACGACCATTTTTAGTTGCCATACGACTTCTAAAACCGTGCTTGTTTCTTCTCTTTCTAACTGATGGTTGAAACGTTCTTTTCATGATATATTACTTAATTCTGTTGTCAAAAATTCGGATTGCAAAGATAGCGTAATTTTCAAAAAAACAAACTCTTTCAAATAAAAAAACTAAAAAAGAATCAAAACCCGTTTTTGAGGGTTATTTTTGCAGTCTAATAATTACAATAAAAATGCTCAGACCAAACAAAGATAAATCAAAAAAAGTCAAACTTACCAAAGAAAGCATTCAAAAAGCAAAAGGCATTTTCACTTACTTGAAACCTTATCGTGGGGCGTATTTAATTGGGTGGTTTTTCTTGATTTTATCAACATCTGCTGGATTACTTTTTCCTTTTTTAATGGGTCAATTATTAGGAGGTGGTTCAACAACTGCAACACCAACTTCAGCAGCTGATTCAGTTCAATTAATCAACTTAAAAAACATCAATACAGTAGCTATTGTATTGTTTATTCTATTCGGTGTACAATCTGTATTTTCTTATTTCAGGGTAGTAATTTTCACAAAAGTTACTGAAAATGCCTTACGTGACATCAGAAAATCGGCATTTGACAAGTTGATTTTTATGCCAATGGATTTTTTCAATCAGAATAAAGTAGGTGAATTAACGAGTCGAATTTCATCTGATATCACACAACTTCAAGACACGTTAAAAACAACCGTTGCAGAATTTTTTCGGCAAGTTGTAATTATTGCTGGAGGAATTGTATTTCTGTTATTCTTGTCGTGGAAATTAGCCTTGATCATGTTGGCAACCGTTCCAATTATGGCGATTATTGCAGTATTCTTTGGTCGGTTTATTCGAAAACTTTCCAAAAAAGCACAAGATCAAGCAGCCGAATCCAACTCAATTATTGAAGAATCATTAATGGGAATCTCAAATGTAAAATCATTTACAAATGAAAATTTCATACTTAGAAAATACAGTGAAGCAATAGAAGAAATCCGATCATTGAACATTAAAAGTGGTGTTTGGCGAGGATTATTTATCTCCTTTATTATCTTTTGTTTGTTTGGTGCAATTGTATTTATCGTCTGGCAAGGGTTATTAATGACTCAAGGTCCAAATCCTGAATTATCTTCCCAATCTTTCTTTTCTTTTGTCATGTATACCATCATGATGGGAGCTTCTATTGGTTCTATTCCTGAACTTTACGCAAGTATTCAAAAATCGATTGGAGCAACGGAAAATTTAATGGACATTATCAATAATCCAAGTGAAAAGCAACTCTTAAAAGGGCAATTAAAACCTGCTATTTTGGGGAATGTTGAATTTCAAGAAGCTGGTTTTTCTTATCCTCAAAGAAGTGATATTTCAGTTCTTAACGGAATTTCCTTTGCAGCAAAATCAAATGAAACGATTGCACTTGTTGGATCTTCTGGATCAGGTAAATCAACCATTTCTTCACTTTTAATGAATTATTACACACTCAATTCAGGGAAAATTCTTTTTGACGGTGTAGATATTCAAGAAATTGATGTCGAATTTTTGAGAAGTCAAATGGCCATGGTGCCACAAGAAGTAATTTTATTTGCTGGGACAATTAGAGAAAACATCAGTTTTGGAAAGACAGAAGCAACAGAAGCTGAAATCATTGATGCTGCTCAAAAAGCGAATGCCTTGGAATTCATCAATTCATTTCCAGAAGGCTTAGAAACTCAAGTTGGAGATCGTGGAATTCAATTGTCAGGTGGACAAAAACAGCGCATTGCTATTGCAAGAGCGATCATTAAAAACCCTACAATTCTAATATTGGACGAAGCAACATCAGCATTGGATTCAGAATCGGAAAGACTTGTTCAAGATGCTTTAGATAAATTAATGGTTGGTAGAACATCTTTTGTGATTGCACACCGCTTATCTACAATTAAAAACGCTGATAAAATATTAGTCATTCAGAATGGGAATATCATTGAAACAGGAACACATGATGAATTGATTAAAGACAATGGCGTTTACAATAATTTGGTGGAATTGCAGGGAATTGAGTTAAGTTAGTTTCCCTTTAGAGGAAAAATTAAGAAGTAAAAAGGAAATGATTGAAAGGGAAACAAGGAAAAAGGAAGAAGGAAAAAGTAATTTGATTCTTCGAAATCATCCTTTTTACTTTTCACTTCTTACTTCTTACTTTCTGCTATTTGGAACTTCGTGTTCTACTCAAAAAGCACCATTAGAAGAATTCAGAAAGCTTTCAGGAATATGGGTTGAAGTGAGTGGTGATTCTAAATTCACAGAAACATGGACTTGGAAAAACGACACATTATTAATTGGTTCAAGTTTGATGACAGTTGGAAAAGACACAGCTTTCTCTGAAAAAATTCAATTGGTGGCACAAAAAGATTCCATCTATTATATTCCTGCTGTTTCCAATCAAAATCATGGAAAAATAATCCGTTTTGGGTTAATTTCCAAAAAAGTAAACGAATGGATTTTCGAAAATAAAAAACATGATTTTCCAACTCAAATCGTTTACACCTTCAAAGAAAAAGATTCTTTAATTGTGGTTGTAAAAGGATCAGAAAATGGTCGCAAACAAGTATATACTTTTAGAATGCAGAAATTAAAATAAGGAAAAAGTAAACTCTCACCTCGACTATAGCTCGGTGTCCGTTCTTACTTTTTGTGTTTTACTATACACTTCGAGTATCATCCAGCGTAATCTTTGAAAATCTTATTCAACCATTTCAGCATAGCGAACATCAATAATGCAGCTGCTCCAAGCAATATAAAGTTGACATAGAAAAAGTTCTGTTTGTTTTCATAGCCATCCCACAAACTACTTAATACACCAGAAAGTTTATTCCCGATTGAAGTTGCAAGAAACCACCCTCCCATCATTAAAGCTGTCAATCGCGGTGGACTTAGTTTACTTACCATAGATAATCCCATCGGACTTAAGAAAAGCTCACCAATCGTTATTACGGCATAGGACGAAATAAACCACCAAGCTGAAGATTTGATTGCCCCATTTTGACTTGCATATACGGCTCCTACCATCACCAAACATGACAATGCTGATATCACCAAGCCAAAAGCAATTTTCGTTGGCGTAGAAGGCTCTTTTTTTCTTCGTTTTAAAAATGCGAAAAATGCAAGAATTAAGGGAGTCAAGGCAACAACCCAAAATGGATTTACCGATTGAAAAATGTTTGTATTGAAAGCATAAACTGCTTCTCCTTCTTTCGGTTTATCTTCATCCTTCAAATTTTTATAATAATTCGGATAACTTATCTCTTTATGATTTTTATCAGCAGTTCTAAATTGATGATCCATCACAACAACAGAATCCTTCTTATATGGAATTGTATCCACAAGATGCAACGTTTTCATCGTTGGCAACATGGCCGTTGGAATTGCGCGATCTGTATAGCGGTCTGCCCAAGTGCTTAATGTTGAACCATTTTGTTTGAAGACGGCCCAAAAAGCGATTACAACTCCAAAAATTGCCAACATCGCAGCAATAGGTCGTTTTTCTTCTGGCGGTGATTTATACAATAATCTACCATAAAAGAATACTACAGGAATACAACCAAACAAAAATGCATCTGTTGATCGA